>JBEANX010000503.1:0-13301 GCA_041165245.1 Pseudomonadota bacterium | reverse complement strand
CAGGTCGATGAATTGCGAACGGTCAAAGCCGGGGAGCGCCATGTGCTCGGCATCGGCTTGCAGGTCCTGCAGGTCGAGCCAGGCGTGGCGCTTGAGGGTCAGGGCCAGCAGCTCTCCGCGGGTACGGCAGTAGAAGGACGTGGAGCCTTCCGGCAGTTGGGCCTGTGCGTCCACCGCCCGATGGGTGAGCCCCTTGGCCCCGGCGCTGCCCAGCAAGGCAATGGCCGCATCGGCGATCAAGGTCTTGCGGTCGGTGTCGGTGGGCGTCTGAGCTTTGGCTTGGGGCATGAGGCGGCACGTGAGGGTTTGGGGTTTTTACGGGCTGTTGGGTGGTCTCTACAACGGTAGATTCTAGGCATCTACAAATGTAGAGTGTAGGAGGAGAACCCATGATCAAACGTCGATTGCCCGTGTCTGAGCGCATTGAGCGCGCGTGTCAGCAGGGCAGCCTGCCTGTGTCCTTTCCGGTGGTTGCGCACGCAGCCTCGGTGGTGGCGGGCGCGCATGCCTGGGAAGATGCCGTACGGCGTGATGCCCAAGGCCGTGTGCTGGTGACTTGCCTCACCGACATGCCTGGCGTGACGCCCGCCATGATCGACTGGTGGTTTGGCTGGCACCTCACGCACAGTGAGCGCTACCGCCTTTGGCACCCGCTGGACCATGTGGGCTGCACCGTGCAGGAGGACCGTTCGGCCTGTGCCATGGACCGCCAGCGCTACATCGGCAATGTCTCGCATGTCGACGAATACATCGGTGGGCGGCTGATGAAGCTGTCCATCGCCTTTCGTGACCCGGCCGAGATTGGATTGGGCTCGGTGGACGCGAGCGCATCAACCACCATCTACGGCACCACCTCTGATCGGGTGCTGGGTGGGCAAGGCGGGCACTTGGTGCACCACGTGGTCGGGAACACCCATGGCGCACAGATGCGCAGCGCCTTCTGGCTGGGTGACATCGTGCACAAGCACCCTCTGATCCAGTCCCTGGCTTCGAGCGTGCTCAACACACGTGTTGCGCGCCAGGTGCTGGTGCCCGACCGCATGGCGGTGAACCTGCTGAGGCACTGCGCCGAAGAGATGAACCACCTGGCCAGCATCCTGCCCGCGCTGCATGCACAGCACAGCGGGGCAGGCTCGGCTGTGGCACCTGCGGCTCAAGCCGCAAGCTGAACTCAGTGGTGTTCATGTGAGGCGTGCGTGCCCTGATACTTCGGGGCATGCAAGCTTTACTCGATGCCATCGCTTCGATGGACGTGGCGCAAGACGCCCAACGCATTTTTCATGGCCGTGGCGGCCTTCACCCCGGTTGTGAGCACCTGGCGTTCGATGCCTTTCCGCCTGTTTGGGTGCTGACCAGCTTTCAGCCCTTGGATGAGGAGGCCCTGCAGCGCATCGGCCAGGCTTTGTCGGTGCGGTGGCAAGAAATCTCGGTGGACCAACCCTTGAACTGGGTCTACCAGTGCCGCCACGAGGGTCGCGCTGAAACCCGCCTGATGGCGGGCAGCGTGCCTGACCCCCATGTGGTCACTGAAAACGGCGCACGGTACCGAGTGCATGTCCAGAAGGGCCAGAACCATGGCTTGTTCCTGGACATGGCCGAGGGGCGCCGCTGGGTGCGTGAGCACGTGGCCAGCCACCCCAACCACCCACGCGTGAAGGTGCTCAACCTGTTTGCCTACACCTGCGCGTTTTCGGTGGTGGCCCTGCAGGGCGGCGCGCGCCAAGTGATGAATGTGGACATGAGCTCAGGCGCCATTGGCATCGGGCAGCAGAACCACCGCCTCAATGGCCTGGACACGGGCGGCAGCTTTTTGCCGCACGACATTTTCAGCACCTGGGGCAAGATCAACCGCGCTGGGCCTTACGACCTCATCATCGTGGACCCACCCAGCTTTCAGAAGGGCAGCTTTGTGGCCACCAAAGATTACGCCCGCTTGATGCGTCGTTTGCATGAGCTGCTGATGCCCGATGGCCATGCGCTTTTGTGTTTGAACGCGCCCGAGTTGGGCATGGCCTTCTTGCAAGATCAGATGGCCGAGCTGGCGCCTGACTTGCAATTCATCGAACGCTTGCCCAACCCGGCTGTGTTTGCCGATGTGTCGGCTGAGCGTTCGCTCAAGGTCTTGCTTTACAAGGCGCCCGGCTTGTGAGGCCAAAGCCAAGCTGTGAATGCGTGCTCAGCGAACTGACGCCGCCACTCAACGCGGCAAGCTGATCACAAACCGGCTGCCCCCGCCTTCACGGGCTTCACAACGAACCTCGCCCCCGTGTTTGCGGGCGATCTGACGCACCAAGCTCAGGCCCAAGCCCACGCCACCGGCGTGCTCGGCGTGCCCGGGCAGGCGGTAGAAGGGCTCGAAGATGCGGTCGCGCTGCTCTGCGGGCACGCCGGGGCCACGGTCCTCGATGACGATGTCGATCGCTTGGGGCAAGACCAGGATGCGGGCGTCCACCTGTGCAGCGTCCTGGCCTTGGCGGCCATAGCGTCGGGCATTTTCCAGCAGGTTGCGCACGGCGCGGCGCAGCAGGCGGTCGTCGGCCTGCAAGTCAAGGGTGGTGGCCTCGATGCCTGCGTGAACCTCGGCGCCTGTGCGGCGGGCCTCTTCGGTCATGAGGCCCAGCAAATCAACGGGGTGGCGGTCGATGCCGGCTTTGGCGTCCAGGCGGCTGGCCAGCAGCACCTCTTCGACCAGCTCATCGAGCTCGCGGATGTCTTCGTGAATCTCTTGCTTGAGCTGGCCGGCGCGCTCAGGAGGCATGTCCGAGAGCATGGACACGGCCATCTTCATGCGGGCCAGCGGCGAGCGCAACTCATGGCTGGCATTGGCCAGCAAATTGCGGTGAGAGGTGACCAGGTCTTCGATGCGCTGAGCCGCTTCGTTGAAACTGCGGGCCAGTTCGGCCACTTCGTCCTTGCCTTCCACTTCGACTCGCAAACCCAGTTGGCCTGAGCCAAAGCGCTCCACACCCTGTGTGAGGGCCTGCAAGCGACGCGTGAGGCGCGAGGCCACCGGCCAAGCCACAACGGCCACAGCCGCAAACACCAGCATCAGCATGATCAGCAAGGCCGGCGCCCCCACGGCCCAGCCTTGGGGCAGCATGTTGGACACCGGGCTCAGCAGCGGCTCTTCGCGAGGTGGGATGCCCAACCGAGGGCCGTGGTCTTGCTCGCCTTGTTCTCCGCGCTCGCCACGTTCGTTTTTCTCGCGGCGCTCCAAGCGTTCCATGATTTCATTGGGCGGGCGGGGGCCCATGCCCCGAAAGCCCGGTGGGCCGGGGCGCAGCACCCACAGGGTGCGGCCGTCTGACAGGGGTGTGCGTTGCAGGCGCGCCTGCATTTCGGGCCAGCGCTCCAGGCGCTCGGTCATGAGGGGGGAGGTGGCAATGCGCAAGCCCCGGGGGTTGTCCAGGGCCATGGGCAGGCGCAGGCGCTGTGACCAGTCGAGCAAGGCGTCGCGCTGCAGGTCTTCGGCCACCTCGGCGCCGGGCAGGCTGTTTTCGATCAGCTCGCCCCAGGCGGCGCTGCGGTCGCGGTTGGCGCTTTGCTGGTTCTGGGCCTGGAAGTGCTGCACTTCGCGTTCGAGGTTGCGTTGCGCCAGCCAGCCTGAGGCCAGCGCAAACAACAAGAGCACGGCCACGACGGCCAGGTAGATCCGCAGCGCCAGCGTCTTCATTCAGCGTCTTGCTTCTTCGCGAACACGTAGCCCACACCCCGGACGGTGAGGATGCGCTGGGGGTTCTTCGGGTCGGCCTCGATGGCGGCACGGATGCGGGAGATGTGCACGTCGATCGAGCGGTCAAAGGCTTCCAGAGGGTGGCCTTTGAGCGAGTCCATGATCTGGTCGCGGCTGAGCACGCGCCCGGGGTGGCGAGCCAGCACCGTCAGCAGGTCGTACTGGTAGGAAGTGAGGTCGCACGGCACGCCATCGAGGCGAACCTGACGCAGGCCGTTGTCGATCTCGAGCTTGCCAAAGCGCCAGAGGTCATCCTCGGTCTGGCTGGTGGCGCTGCGGCGCAGCAGGGCACGCACTCGGGCCAGCAATTCGCGCGGCTCAAATGGCTTGGGCAGGTAATCGTCTGCACCGATCTCCAGGCCGACGATGCGGTCGGTGGGCTCGCCCCGGGCGCTCAGCATGAGCAGCGGCATGCTGCGGGTGCGCGGCGAGGCGCGCAGCTCGCGGCACAGGTCCAGCCCGTCGCCATCGGGCAGCATGAGATCGAGCACGAGGGCATCGCAGGCCTGGCGGGCCAGCAACTCGCGACCGGCACCCAAGCTGGGGGCGGTCGACACCTGGTAGCCGTGGCTGCGCAGGTAGTCGCCGACCATGGTGCTCAGGCGCATGTCGTCGTCGATCATCAGGATGTGTTCACTCATGTCCAGCATTGTGGCGCCCTCCTAGGCAGGGGTTCAAGGGTGTTCAGGGTTTTCAGGCGTGCTCAGCCCTTGTGCTCTTCATGGCCGCGGTGCTCATCACGCATCTTCTGGTGCTCCTTCATGCGGGTGGCCAGGGTGGCGCGCTGCTCGGGGGTGAGCACCTTGCTGATGTCGAGCATGGCCGTCAGCATGCGTTTGCTGACCTGGTCGTGCTGAACGAGCATCTGCTGGCGCAGCTTTTCAGCGGCAGCGGCGTCCACATTGGGCTGGGTCATCAAGGCCATGCTTTGCTCGTGCAGCGTGCGGCCACCTTCGTGCAGCTTGGTGAGGTCGGTGCGGGCGCCCTCGGCGATCTTGAGGATCTGGGTGCGCTGAGCGTCGGTGGCTTTGACGTCCTTGAGCAGGTGATCAAGCCTGCGCTCGCTCATCATGCCGCCATGGCCGCCCATGCCGCCCCCGCCATGGCGGTGCATGGCGTGCATCATGCTGTGGCCTTCGCCGCGCTCGCTGCCATCCTTGCCATGGGTGTCAGCCCAGGCGTCCATGGCCGAGACCGAGGCCATGATGCCGCCCACCACCATGACCGATGCGGCGGCCCAGCGGGTGATGCGGGAAGTGTCGAGAGTTCGGGTGCGTGTCATTTTGGTTCCTCAGTGGGGGATGGGGCAAAAGCCTTGAATCCATGTGTTCATACTGCGCCTCGCTGGTAAAGGCGGTGTGCTCAAGGGGTAAAGATGCGTGAAGGGCGGTGCTTGGGCCTCTTTTTCAGATGAATGGCGCAGCCCGCCAATGCTGCAATGCAAGGATGCCGCCCACCCTAGCGCTCGACGCCTCCGCCACCCAGCAAGACGCCCACGTCACCCTGGACTTCCTGATGCGCCGCATGCGCCAGAAGACAGACTTCCCGGCCTTGGGTGCGTCGATCACCCGCATCCAGTCGCTCTCCACGTCAGAGACCGAGAACCTGCACACCCTGAGCGAAGAGATCCTCAAGGACGTGGCGCTCACCCAGAAGCTGCTGCGGGTGGTGAACGCGGCGCGCTACCGCGATGCGGGCATGGACCCGATCTCGACGGTCTCGCGGGCGGTCACTTTGGTGGGCATGGCCGGCATCCGCAATGTGGCGCTCTCGCTCATGTTGGTCGAGCACATGGACGACAAGCAGCACGCTCGCCAGCTCAAGGAAGAGTTCTTGCGCACGGTGATGTCAGGCACCGTGGCCAGTGAGCTGTGTGCCAATGCACGGCGGGCCGAGGAGGCCTTTGTGGCCGCGCTGTTTCGCAGTTTGGGGCGTCTGCTGGTGGAGTACTACCTGCCGGAGGACGCCACCCAGGTTCGTGACTTGATCAAGGCGTCCATGGGCGCGCTCAGCGACGAGGATGCCTCTGTCCGCGTGATGGGCATGGGCTTTGAATCCTTGGGCCAAGCTGTGGGCGAAGAGTGGGGCCTGCCCACCGAGATCTTGGGCCACATGCGAGCGCCCCAAGGCCGCATGCCCAGCAAACCCATGGGCCCCACACCCGAGCAATTGAGCTGGTTGGCGTCGCTCGCGTGTGAGATCTCGCGCACCATGCTGCTGTCTGAGCCCACCGAGTTGGGCAGCAAGTTCAGCGCGCTGGAGAGCCAGTACGCCACGCCTTTGGCTTTGGCGCGTGGCGAGATCAACGACGCCGCCTTTCGGGCCCGCAAGAAGCTGAGCGAGCTGGCCTCTGCGCTGGAAATGCACGTGCCGCAGGGCGACCCTGCCGAGCGTTTGCTGGACAGCTTCTACGAGGACGTGCCCAGCCCTGAGGCCAATGAGATGGCCAGTGTGGACGAGCTGGGCCTGGGCACCGAGCACAACGATTTTGGCGACCTGGACCTGGACCTGATGCTTGATGTGGGGCATGACCCGGTTCGCATCCTCAACAGTGGCATCCAGGACGTGGCCAACACCCTGGCCGATGATTTCAAGCTCACCGAAGTGCTGCAGATGATCTTGGAGACCGTGCTGCGCGCCTTCGAATGCCACCGCGTGGTGCTCTGCCTGCGCGATGTGAAGAGCGGCCAGTTGGTGGGGCGCATCGCCCTGGGCGAGGGGGCTGAAAGCATTCGCCCCCTGTTCAACATCCCGCTGGATTCAGGCCAAGGCCCCCCTCATTTGTTCTCGGCCGCCTGCATGAAGGGTGTGGACACGCTGATCAAGAACGCGGCGCAAGACAACATCGTCAATCGCCTGCCCGTCTGGTTTCGCGACCGGGTGCAAGCGCCGACCTTCCTGCTGCTGCCCCTGGTGATGAAGCGCCAGGGCGTGGAGACCGTGATGGGCATGATCTACGCCGACAAGATGCGCGCCGACAGCCTGCAGGTCGACCAACATCAACTCAGCCTGCTGAACACCTTGCGCAAGCAGGCCATCATGGCTTTCAAGCAGGCTTCGAGCAGCCGCTGACCGACGGCCCCGCCAGGCGCCTAGAATGCGCCCCCATGTTCCGCATCGTCCTTGTCCACCCTGAGATCCCGCCCAACACGGGCAATGTGATCCGCCTGGCCGCCAACACCGGCTGCGAGTTGCACCTGATCGAGCCCCTGGGCTTCTCCATGGACGACAAGCTCTTGCGACGCGCGGGCCTGGATTACCACGAGTGCGCCGCGGTGCAACGCCACGCCAGCTGGGAGGCCTTTGTGCAAGCCGTGCAGCCTGATCCGGCGCGCTGCTTTGCCTTCACCACACGTGGCAGCCGCCCATTGACCGATCTGGCTTGCCTGCCGGGCGATTGCTTCGTGTTTGGCTGCGAGACCAGCGGTTTGCCAGAAGGCCTGCGTGAGCAGTTCCCACTGGGCCAGCGCGTGCGCCTGCCCATGCGAGCGGGGCAGCGCAGCTTGAACCTGAGCAATGCGGTGGCCGTTGCCGTTTTTGAAGCCTGGCGCCAGAACGGCTTTGTCGGTTCGGTGGACGCAGTCGGTGCGGCGGGAGCTTCACCCGCCGTGTGATCAGTGCTCGGCGCGGGCCTCGCGGCCCATCAGGGCTTGCACAGCCTGGCGAGCGGGCAAGCGGCCTTCGATGACCTGCACCACGGCTTGCGTGATGGGCATGGCCACGCCGAGGGCCTGCGCACGGGCCAGCACGGTGGCGGCGCTGTAAACGCCCTCTGAGACATGGCCCAGTTCTTTGAGGATGGTGGGCAGGTCTTTGCCCTGGGCCAACTGCAGGCCCACGGTGCGGTTGCGAGAGAGGTGGCCGGTGGCGGTGAGCACCAGGTCACCCAAACCCGACAGGCCCATGAAGGTGTCCAGGCGCGCGCCCAGGGCCATGCCAAGGCGGGTCATCTCGGCCAGGCCACGGGTGATCAAAGCAGCGCGGGCGTTCAGGCCCAGATCCAGGCCATCGGCAATGCCGGTGGCGATGGCCAGCACGTTCTTGACGGCGCCACCCACCTCCACACCCACCGGGTCGGTCGAGGTGTAGAGGCGCAGGCTGTCGCTGTGAAAGGCCGACACGGCCATCTCGCACACCGAGGCATCGGCGCTGGCGGCCACCAGGGCGGTCGGTTGGCCTTGGGCCACTTCCAGCGCAAAGCTGGGGCCTGAGAGCACGCCGCTGCGGCCTTGCGGACGCACGGCATGAGCGATCTCATGGCCGAGGCGGCCGGAGGTTTTGTCAAAGCCCTTGCACAGCCACAGCACAGCCGCGTCAGGCGGCACTTGTGCAAGCATGTCAGCCAGGGCGGCCATGGGCGTGCCCACGATGATCAGGCCAGGGCCTTGGGCTTGCTGGCCCGCATGATCAATGGCGGCTTGCCAATCAGAGGTGACGCTCAGCGCGGGCGGGAAGGCCAGGCCACTGAGGTAGCGCTCGTTGCAGCGTTGTTGCTGCATCTGGTGGGCCTGGGCGGCGTCGCGCGCCCAGAGCACCACGGGGGTTTGCCTGCGGGCCGCGCTGATGGCCAGCGCGGTGCCCCAGGCACCCGCACCCAGGATGGTGACATTCATGCGTGCGGGGTCCTTGCCGTCAATGCATTCAGGCGTTGCCAGCTTGCTGGTCCAGTTGCGACTGGTACATGGCCTGGAAGTTCACTTCGGTCAGGTGCACAGCGGGGAAGCCAGTGCGGTTGATCGCGTCGGCCACGGTGGCGCGCAGGTAGGGGTAGACGATCTGAGGGCAGGCGATCGCGATGATGGGCTGCAGCTGGTCTTCCGGCACGTTGCGGATCTCGAACAGGCCCGATTGCTTGGCTTCAACCAGGAACAAGACCTTGTCGTTCAGCTTGGTGGTCACGGTGGCGCCCACGGTGATTTCGTACACGCCGTCGACCACGTTTTCAGCGTTGACGTTCAGTTGCACGTCCACATTGGGGTTGCCTTGTTCCAGCAGGATCTGGGGCGCATTGGGCAGCTCGACCGACAGGTCCTTGAGGTAGATGCGCTGGATGTTGAAAGTGGGCTGAGCGTTGTCTTGGTCGGTCATGATCGGATCCTGTGGGGGCCGCCAGAAAGGTCTGGCACGGGGGCGTCAAATAAACGCGAAACGGGCTGGATTATGGCCCAGCCCGTTGACAGTTCGATGGCAGTGCCATCAGGGTTTGCGCAGGGCGAGGCCCCGCAGACCCGGCCTTCAGGCCGCCTTGCGTTGTGGGGCCTTGGCCTTGTGAAAGGCCATCACGCCGTCTTCCAGTTTGCCATTGCGCAGCTGTTCGGTGTCCAGCGCGTAGTCCTGGTAGAGCTTCCACGGTACACGGTCGGCGCCCTTGGGCATGTAGGCTTCGGCGCGGGTGACGTAGTTGGAGCTCATCTCCAGCAGCGGGCCAGTCTTGATGTTCGGGTCCTTGCGCTCGGGCACAGCAATGCGGGTGCCGGTCTTGTCCATGTGCTGGATCAGGCGGCACACGTACTCGGCGATCAGGTCGGCCTTGAGCGTCCACGAGGCGTTGGTGTAGCCCAGGGTGTTGGAGAAGTTGGGGATGTCGCTGAACATCAGGCCCTTGTAGGAGATGTGCTGGTTCATCTCGATGGCCTTGCCGTCGACCGACATGCTCATGCCGCCGAACAGGCGCAGGTTCAGGCCCGTGGCCGTGACGATGATGTCGGCCTCCAGGGTCTGGCCCGACTTCAGCTTGATGCCGTTTTCAACGAAGCAATCGATGTGGTCGGTCACCACCGAGGCCTTGCCCTTGCGCAGCACCTTGAACATGTCGCCATTGGGCACGGCGCACAGGCGTTGGTCCCAAGGGTTGTAGGGCGGCGTGAAGTGCTTCATGTCGAAGTCCTTGCCGACTTGCATCTGCACCTGCTTGAGGAAGAACTTGCGCATCGCATTGGGGTACTTGCGCGAGAGCTTGAAGATCAGCTGGGTGATGAAGTTGTTGCGAGCGCGGCTCATGTTGTAGACCGTCATCTCGGGCAGGAACATGCGCAGGAAACGCACCATCGGGTCGAACTGCGGCACCGAGATCACGTAGCTGGGCGTGCGCTGCAGCATGGTCACATGCTTGGCCTTGTCCGTCATCGAGGGGATCAGGGTGATGGCCGTGGCGCCCGAGCCGATCACGACCACGCGCTTGCCGCTGTAGTCGAGGTTTTCAGGCCAGAACTGGGGGTGGATGACCTGGCCCTTGAAGCTGTCGCGGCCTTTGAAATCGGGCGTGAAGCCTTCTTCGTAGTTGTAATAGCCCGAGCACATCTGCAGCCAGTTGCAGGTGATCTGCGAGGTCTCGCCATTGCTCTTTTGGACTTCCACTGTCCACGTGGCGGTCTCGCTGGACCAATCGGCTTTGATGACCTTGTGGCCGTAGCGGATGAGCTTGTCGACCTGGCCTTCGCGGGCCGATTCGGCGATGTAGTTGCGGATCTTGTGGCCGTCGGCGATGACTTGGGGCTCGGTCCAGGGCTTGAAGTTGTAGCCCAGGGTGTACATGTCCGAGTCGGAGCGGATGCCGGGGTAGCGGAACAAGTCCCAGGTGCCGCCCATGGTTTCGCGGCCTTCGAGGATGGCAAAGGTCTTTTCAGGGCATTGCTTGCGCAGGTGCCGCGCTGCACCGATGCCGGACAAGCCGGCGCCCACGATCAGGACGTCCAAGTGTTCAGTCATGCCATCAACTCCAGAAAGAATGGGCGCGACTGTACAAGTGGAAATGACCGTTGTCAAATCAGCGCCGGGGACGAAAATGCGTCAATGGCGCCATCTTGCTGCTGCCTTGGCGCGTGCATGGAAGCCTGGGCGACAGGGCGGGGCGACGGGCCGACAAAACCCCGACATGCAGGCGTCAGGAATGCACGATTGGTGGGCCTTTGTGCCCGGTCTCGGTGTTTTCCCTGGGCCCTGCAAATACGCCGCTTCACGCATGGGCGGAAAGCCTGAACCGGTTGACGAGGCCCGCCAGGGTGGCTGCCTGGTGCTTCAAGCTCTCAGCAGCCGCGGCACTTTCTTCGACCAGGGCGGCGTTTTGCTGGGTGACCTGATCCAACTGCCCCACCGCGTCGGACACCTGGCCGATGGTGCTGGTTTGCTCTTGGGCCGAGGTGCTGATCTCGCCGATGAAGTCGGCCACCTTGCGCACCTGGCTCACGATGTCCTGGATGGCATCACCGGCGCCCTCGACCAGGCGCTTGCCGTTGTCCACCTTTTCGGTGCTGGCGCCGATCAGGCTTTTGATCTCCTTGGCGGCTTCGGCGCTGCGTTGGGCCAGCGTGCGAACCTCGCCCGCCACCACCGCGAATCCGCGCCCTTGCTCGCCCGCACGAGCAGCTTCCACCGCCGCGTTGAGCGCCAAGATGTTGGTCTGGAAGGCGATGCCGTCGATGACCGAAATGATGTCAGTCACTTTTTGCGAGCTGGTGGCGATGTCCTGCATGGTGTCGACCACCTGGCGCATCATGTCGCCGCCCTGCTGTGCTGCGGAGCTGGCAGAGACGGCCAGGTGGCTGGCCTGGCGCGCGGTGTCCGCGCTCTTCTCGACCGTGGAGCGGATCTCCATCATCGAGGCCGAGGTTTCTTGCAGACTCGAAGCCTGTTGTTCGGTGCGCTGCGACAAATCTGCGTTGCCCGTGGCGATCTCGCTGGAGCCCGTGGCGATGGAATCGCTGGTGTTGCGCACTTGGGCGACGATGTTGGCCAACTCGCCCTGCATCTTGCCGACCGCAGAGAGCACGCTGCTGCTGGGGGCTTGGGCAGCGCCTTCGATGGTGCCCAGATCGCCATTGGCCACCCTCAGCATGGCTTCGTTCAAGGCGGCAGGCTCTGCGCCCAGTTGCGCTTTGATGCCCTTGGGGATGAAGTAAGCCAGACTGGTGGATGCCGCAATCGCCAAGCCAGCCGTCAAAGCCAGGAGCAAGGTCGCATTGGCGAATGACTTTGATTCCGCTGCGACCTCTCTGGTGGATTCGGCTTCCAGGAAGTTCAAGTGGGCGTGGGTCGCGGCCAGCAGCTCGCCCAGCAAGGGCAGGCACTGCGTGTTCATCTGGTTGATGGCGGACTCTGTCTCCCCATCAACCGCGTGTTTGACGATGGAAAGCGCCACGGGGCCATAGCGGCTTTCAACCTCTTCAATTTTGGCAATGAGTGGCAACTCTCTGCCCTTGTAGTCGCTGAGTTCGGTCGCGCTTCTGAGCTTCTTGAGCCCTGCTTCCAAGGCAGCATGGTGAGCCACCACTCGGGTGCGCGCCCGCTCCTTGTTCGCCGCATCTTTGGCAACCACCAGGTTGCGAGCCTCCAGGGCACGCCCGTTGACGGCATCCAGGACGTTGTTGGAGACCTTGGCGCGAAATGCGTCGCCAGAGACGAGCTCATCAAACTGGGTGTGTACCGCCCTCATCTCCAGGTAAGAGAAGGTGGACATGACGAGCAGCAAGGCTGCAAGTGCACCAAAGCAGGCCGCCAGTTTGGAGCGGATGGTGTTGAACATGGGCAGAACCCCTTTCTGAGCACAACTCAATGGACGACTTAAGCCAGCCATATGGAGAAGTCACCTGAGTTGTCGTCACCTGCTCAGAAAAAATGAGGGGTCTGCCAATTTATTTGTCGATTGAGGTTCTGGGTGTTGTCAAAGGTGCGTCAAAGCCGCTGGCCCCATGTCAGTCGGCGCGGTTGAGCATGGGCAGCAGCTCGCCCTTTTGATCCAGCGCCACCAGGTCGTCGCAGCCGCCCACGTGGGTCTCGCCGATGAAGATCTGGGGCACGGTGCGCCGGCCGGTGATGGCCATCATGTGGTCGCGTTGAGCGGCGTCGAGGTCGATGCGGATTTCTTCGATCTGTGCCACACCACGCTGCTTGAGCAGGGCCTTGGCCCGGATGCAGAAAGGGCAGACCTGGGTGGTGTACATCTTGACGTGGGCCATGGCTTACTCCGGTTTGTTGACGGGCAGGTTGGCCGCTGCCCAAGCCTTGAGGCCGCCGCCCAGCACTTGAACGTTCTCATAGCCTTGCGCCTTGAGCACGGCAGCGCCCTTGGTGGCCTCGGAGCCGTTGCTGGAGACCAGCACGATGGCCTGTTGCTTCTTGCCAGGCAGGCCTTTGGCGCCTTCGAGCTTGTCCAGGGCGATGTTCTTGGCGCCATTGACATGGCCTTGCGCGAAGGTGGCTGCGTCGGACACGTCGACCACGACCGCCTTTTCGCGGTTGATGAGCATCACCGCTTCTTGGGGGCTGATGCCTGCGCCCACGCCTTCCTTGAGCTGCAGCCACAGCAGGGCGCCGCCCGAAGCCGCAGCGGCGACCATCCAGTACCAGTTGTCGGCCAAATAGCTCGTCATGGAAGAAGTGTCCAATGCAAAAAAGAGAGATTTTATAATCTCGGGCTGACCGCTGGCATCAAGCGCCTCAAACGCCCTTGCCAAGCGCACTTTTTTGACCCCTCCACCCATTGGACACAAGCCGCCATGTACAAGCTCGTGCTGATCCGCCACGGCGAATCGACCTGGAACCTCGAAAACCGCTTCACCGGCTGGACCGA
>JBEANX010000502.1:0-3757 GCA_041165245.1 Pseudomonadota bacterium | reverse complement strand
TCGGCGTCGTGGTCCAGCACGGTCGCTTTCAGGCCGTTGGCATACAGCAGCCGCCCGATGACCTGGCCATAGCGGCCAAAGCCCGCGATGATCACCGGCGCCTCTTGGGGCTCGGCCAGCGCATGGGGCGAAGTGGCTTGGGCCTTCGCAAAGCGTGGCAGCACCAGCTTGTCCACCAGCACCAGCAGCAAAGGCGTGACCAGCATCGACAGCGCCACTGTGCCCACCAGCACCGCGCTGTGCCGGGTCGACAAGATCTGCGCGCCCTCGGCCTGCTGGAACACCACGAAGGCGAACTCGCCCCCTTGGGCCAGCAGCAGGGCAAACACAGGCCGCTCCGCCACAGGCACCTTCACTGCTGCAGCCAGGCCCCACAACACGAGCCCCTTGACCACCAGAAAGCCTGCGAGCAGGCCCAGCACCAAAGGCCACTCACCCAGCAGCACGTGGAAATCCATGGACATGCCCACGGCCATGAAGAACAGGCCCAGCAGCAGGCCCTTGAAGGGCTCGACATCGGTCTCTAACTCGCGTTTGTATTCGCTCTCGGCCAGCAGCACGCCACCCAGGAAGGCGCCCAGCGCCATTGACAGGCCCACCCATTGCATCAGGCTGGCAATGCCCACCACCAGGGCCAGCGAGGCGGCGGTGAAGATCTCGGTCGAGCGGCTTTTGGCGATCCAGCGCAGCGCGTGGCGCAGCAGCAAACGGCCCACCAAAATGATGCCCACGATCACACCCAGGGCCTTGGCCGCCTCCAGCCAGGGGTTGCCCGTGGCTTGCGCCTTCACGCCCAGCAGGGGGATGACGGCCAAGATGGGGATGGCCGCCACGTCCTGGAACAGCAAAATGGCAAAACCCGCCTGCCCGCCTGCCGTGGGCAGCAAATGGCGCTCCTGCATCACTTGCAAGGCCACGGCGGTGCTGGAGAGTGCCAGGCCCAGGCCGGCGATCAGGGCCATGGCCGGTGGCGCCCCCATCAGCCAGCCCAGGGCCGCCATGGCCGCCGCGCAGCCCAGCAACTGTGCGCTGCCCCCACCAAAAATGGGGCGGCGCAAAGCCCACAGCCGGGGCGGCTCCAGCTCCAGCCCGATCAGAAAGAGCATGAGCACCACGCCGAACTCGGCGATGTGCACGATGGCGTCCAGGTCTTTCACCAGGCCCAGCCCGAAGGGGCCGATGGCGATGCCCGCCGCCAGATAACCAATGATGGAGCCCAGCCCGAACCGCTTGGCCAGCGGCACGGCGATCACCGCCGCGCTCAGGTAGACCAAGGTGGCTTGCAGCCAGTGGCTTTCGTTCATGGCTCAGGCTTCCTGTGGGCGGTCAAGGGGCGGCACCTGGCAGGTGGGGCAATCGGCCAGTTCATCCATTTCAGGCCAATCGGGGTAGGTGCTCAGGCGCTCGGTGAACACCTGGACATGCTGCAGCACCTCGGCCTCAGCGGCTTGGTGGGCGCCATGCAAGATCAAAGGTGGCAAAAAACGCATGCCGCACAAGGCGGCCGTTTGTTCATAAGGTGGCAAAAAGGCATCGAAGAAGTAGCGGTTGTAGCCGGTGGGGCGGTAGGCCTCTTCGGTGCCGCCGGTGGAGAGCACGGCCCACAGGTCTTTGCCATTCAGGCGCTGGCCGCCTTCGCCTTTGCCGCCATGACCCCCATCACCCCCATCACCCCCATCACCCCCATCGCTACCCGCACCACCATAGGCCCAGCCCAGGGTGAGCACCTCGTCCAGCCAGAGCTTCATCAAGGGGGGCATGCCATACCAATGAACGGGGTGCACCCAGACGATCAGGTCGGCCCGCTCGCAAGCGGCCTGTTCAGTGGCGACGTCGATCACGTAGTCGGGGTAGAGGGCGTAGAGGTCGCGCACCTCCACCGTGCGGTGGCCGGCAGGCATGGCCCGGGCACTTTGCATCAGGCGTGTGTTCACCCGTGACAATCGCAGGTCTGGGTGTGCAATCAACAACAAGACAGAAGGGTGTGGCATGGCGTATGGTGAGCTGACCCTCAAGTCGGGCGGGGCTTGGTCGAAACACCGTGATCAGGGTGTAAGCACAGTGGCCCATGGCATGGAGCACCGACAATGATGGACACAGTTTCCTTCGCATTTGATCAGGCGGGCCTGCATGCCTGCTTGGACGCCATGAGCACTGACGATTTGGACACCCTCGATTTTGGCCTCATCCGGTTGGCGCATTGTCAAACCACATGATCACAGAGCCCCACGACCGCCACGATTCGCTGCTGAAGTTCCTGCACCTGGCGCCCATTGGCCTGGTGCAGTGCAACTTGGCGGGTGAGATCGACACGATCAACCCCATGGCGGCCAGCTTGCTCATGCCCATGGCGCCCGATGCCAGCATGGGCAATGTCTTCGACACCCTGCACCAGGCGGCGCCCCAACTGCGCGCCAAGGTGGCCGCCTATGCGCCCCAGCAAGGCGAGATCGACGAAGCCATCCGCATCACCGTGCCCTTGGCGCCGGGGCAGGCCCCAGGCAGCGCGCGCCAGGTGCTGAGCATCGGCCTGTTCAAGCTCGACGGCGCCCGCCTGATGGTCTCCATCACCGATGTCACGGCCCAGGTGGCGCAAGAGCAGCGCGGCCTGCACCAGCGATTGCAAGACGCCTCGCGCATCGACAGCCTCACCCAGTTGCCCAACCGCGCCGCCGTGAGCGACGAGGTGCGCCGCTGCTTGGCCCGAGCCAACGAAGACCCGAACTACCAGTTCGCCGTCATTTTTCTCAACTGCGACCGCTTCAAGCAGATCAACGACAGCCTGGGCCAGGCCGTGGGCGACGAGATGCTGGGCATGATTGCCGACCGCTTCCGGGCCACTTTGCGCCAGTCTGACCCGGTGGGGCGCAATGTGGAGGGCCGCGATGTGGCCGGCCGCGTGGGCGGTGACGAATTCTTGATCCTGCTCGATTGCCTGCGTGGGCCTGATGCTGTGCACTCGGTGGCTCGGCGCCTGCTTGAGGTGCTGACCCAGCCCTACCGCATTGGCACGCACGTGATCAGCTGTGGCTTCAGCATGGGTGTGGTTTTGCAGGCCCAGCTGGGCGGTGAGGCAGACACCGTCATCCAGGACGCCAGCATCGCCATGGTCGAGGCCAAACGTGCAGGTGGGGCCCGCTACCAGGTGTTCGAGCCTGACATGCGCGAGCGCGCTGCCAAGAGGGGCTCCATCGAGGTCGATCTGCGAATAGCCCTGAGCGACAACCAGCTCTTCGTGGTCTACCAGCCCGTGGTGGGCCTGCATCGTGCGGATGGTCAACCCGGCTTGGAGCGCAGCGTGGGCGTGGAAGCCTTGGTGCGCTGGCGCCACCCGGTGCGTGGCATCGTGCCGCCGCTGGAGTTCATTGGTGTGGCCGAAGAATGCGGCCTGATCGATGCCGTCGGCCACTTCGTGCTGGCCGAATCGTGCCGCCAGTTCATGCTGTGGCGCGAACACCTGGGCGAGAAAGCCCCGCGCCTGATGGCCGTGAACCTCTCGCGGGCGCAACTCCACCAAGCGAGCCTGGTCAACGCGGTGAGTGACATCCTGCAGTGCAGCGGCATGCCGCCGCAGGCCCTGCAACTGGAGATCACCGAAAGCCTGGCCGCGCAAGACGAGAACGTGCAGCAATGCCTGCGCGAGCTCAAGGGCCTGAACCTCACCTTGGCGCTGGATGATTTCGGCACCGGTTACTCATCGCTGGCCAGCCTGCATTTGCTGCCGGTCGATGTGGTCAAGGTGGACCGATCTTTCGTG
>JBEANX010000501.1:0-3543 GCA_041165245.1 Pseudomonadota bacterium | reverse complement strand
GAGCTGGCCCACCTGAAGGAGAAGGACCACGGCAAGGCCTTCTACCAGCTCTGTACCCACATGGAGCCCAACTACCACCAGTACGAGTTTGATTTGCGCTTGTACCTGGTGGCGCGTGAGTTGGGTGCTCCGGCCTGAGCCGGCGACCGGTCAGCGCAGGCCTTGCAGCTTGGCCAGGATCACAGGCGCGAGCAGGTTGCCCGCCTTGTGCCCTGCCTCGATCAAGGCCTTGCGGGCCGTGAAATCGGTGCTGCTGATGCGGCCCACGTCCGGCCGTATGACGATGTCTGCATCCTGAGCTTCCTGGCGGCGCAAAGCTTGGCCCATGATCTCGAACGATCGCAAGATCAGCTCGTACATGCCGCCACCAATGCGGTTTTGGCGCCCGGTGGGGTCGTCGGCACCGACATCCACGGCCACCACCACATTGGCGCCCTGGTTGCGTGCGGTCTGAACCGGCAGGGGGCTGATCAAACCGCCGTCGACATACTCCTGGCCCTCGGCATTGGCAGGCAGGAAGATGCCTGGGATGCTGCACGAGGCCCGCACGGCAAAGCCGACATCGCCATCGCGAAACGCCATCAAGTCGCCAACCGGGAACTTGGTGGCCACGGCCACGAAGGGCGTGCTCAGGCCAGTCATGGAGCGGCCTTTGACGCCCAGGTTCACGAAGGTCTGCAGGGCCTGGCCACTGACCAGCCCGCGCTTGCTTTGTGCGTTGCCCGAGATGAGGTCGATGATCTCGCTCTCGTTGACCTGGTAGGCCAACTTTTCCATCTCTGCGCCTGAGTAGCCAGCGGCCCAGAAGGCGCCGACCAGCGAGCCAGCACTGCAGCCCACGATCATGTCAGGTTTGATGCCATTGGCTTCCAGTGCCTTGATCACACCAATGTGGGCAAAGCCTCGGGCCGAGCCTCCGCCCAGCACCACTGCCAGGCGGGCTGATGGTTTTTTGCGTGTGCTTGCCGAGGTGCTGGTGGCGTTGGGGGCCGCGTGGCTTTGTGTGGCAGCGTTGCTCAGGCCCAAACCGGCCATGACACCGCCCAGTTTGGCCAGCCATTGGCGGCGCGTGGCGCCAGCCTTCACGTCGGGTGCGCTCATTTCAGGCCTTGCTTGTCGAGTTGCTCACCCAGGGCAGTTTTCAGCTTGGCAAAGGCGTCTTCAAAGGCGCCTTCGGGCTCGCCCTTGGTCATGTTGGCCACGGTTTCGTCGACCACAATGATCTCGACGCGGCGGTTCAGCTTGCGGCCCACTTCAGTGTCGTTGGGGGCCAAGGGCTGGGTCAAGCCCAGGCCACGGATCTGCAGACGGCTTTCCACCACCTGCTTGGCCTTGAGGGCGCTTGCCACGGCACTTGCGCGCTTTTCAGACAAGCGCAGGTTGAGGTCGGCTGCACCGAGGTTGTCGGTGTGGCCTTCGAGCAGCAGGGCGTGGTCGGTCTTTTCGTTGATCAGGCGGGCCACCTGCGCCAGGTAGGCATCAGCCGCAGGCGACAGTTCTGATTTGCCGAACTCGAACAACACGTTGTCAGGCAGCCAGATCAGCACACCGCGATCGGTCTGTGCGATGGCCAGTTTGACGGAGGGGGGGCGGTGGCGCTTGGTGCGCGCAAGCGGCCAGGCAGAGCACGAGGAGGGCAGAGAGGCGTTTGAACAGCGACAACATGGTTCAGGGGTCCGAAGAAAGGTGTGCATGTATAACGCCTGCCGACACTTGTCGCACGACACGGCCGCCTCGTTTTCCTGAACTTCGGGGGTGCTGAACAAGGCGCACCCTGCCACATTGGGCAGGGTTTGTCAGGCCATGGAACAAGCGTGGCGTGATTGCTGCCGTGGGCGGCTCACAGTCGTTGCCAATGCGCTTGCAAACTGGGCAGCACCCGATCGCTCTGTGTGACCACCGACATGTGGCCCAGATCGCTCAAGGTGTTGACCACTGCATGTGGATTGATTCGGGCCAGCTGGCGCACCATCTCGCCTGCGGGGGCTGGGCTCTGGCCACCATGCACGAGGGTGAGTGGCACTTTGAACTGGTAGTCAGCCACAGGCCGGAACAGCATGGCCTGAGCGTTCACTTCCTTGAACATTTTCCAGCCCACGGCACGGCTGGCTTGCTTGACCTTGTCGGGCGAGGCGGCCCAGGCGCCCGGCTGGCTCCAGTAGTCGATGAAGTGCTGCAACCAGGTGTCGTTGCCACCTTCTGCCTCGTTGCCCAGGATGGCGTTGCTGGCGTAGAGCTCGCGCACCTCTGTGGCCGCAGGCTCTGCCAGTTCATCCACCATCAGCTTCATCGAGCCAAAGAGCACGGGCTCGTACAGCCAGATCGATTTGACCGGCAGGGCAGGGTCCAGCGCGAGCGTCATGGCCAGCAGGCCGCCATAAGAGTGGGCCACCAGGTGCAAGCCTGTGGCGTCAAGAGGGATCTGGCTGCGCACGTGGGCCAGGTCTTGCCCGATGTCGAAGGCTTGGCCGCGCGCCCATAGGTCATCCGGTGCATAGCCTCGGTTCACCGGTGCCACGGCGCCCATGCCCTCGGGCAGGCCGGCCATCAGGCGCTTCCACATGAAAGGGCCCATGCCTGTGGAATGGATGAAGACGGCGGTTTCAGACATGAGCAAGCCCTTCTTGATCAGCGAGGTTGATTTGTGAGTTGATTACTTGCATGATGCAAGTAATTGCCAAAGTATAGGCGGCTCGCTCGTGCACTTGCAAGGTCGCCTTGGCCCTCGTCGGACCCGTTCACATGCGTCGCACCTCTTTTTCAGACATGCCCTGTTCCATTGCCCAAACGCTGGAGGCCGTGGGCGATTGGTGGACGCTGCTCATCGTGCGTGAAGCCTTCTTTGGCCGGCGCCGCTTTGGCGAGTTCGAAAAGGCGTTGGGCATCGCGCCCAATGTGCTCACGCAGCGCCTGGCCAAGTTGGTCGAAGGCAACATCCTGGTGGTGTCAGCCGAAAGCCAGAACGGCAGGGCTTTGGCATACCGCCTCACGCCCAAGGGCAGAGACCTGTTTCCCATCCTCGTGGCCATGGTGCAGTGGGGCGACCAGCATGGCCAGTGGCCCAAGGGGCCGCCGGTGCGCATTGTCGAGCGCAGCACAGGGAGGGAGATCGCCCCGCTGGTGATGCGCAATCAGGAGGGGCAGCCGCTTGCCGTGCAAGAGGTGATGGCTGTCGCCGGGCCTGGGGCAAGTGAAGCCACTCGGCAGCATCTGGAGACCTTGCGTCAACCACCGAGGCTTCGTTGAACAGGAAGCCAACGAGGGGCCGAGGCATGCCTCAGTGTGTGTGGCTCAGCAGGGCGAGTATCAAGGGTGTGGTCAAGGCCGACCCAGCTGTCGACAAAACCAGGCTGGCCGCCACGGGCCCTTCCAGCACCTTGAAGTGCCGTGACATCAAGTACACATTGGCGCCCACGGCGATGGAGCCCAACAGCACCACCGCGCTGGTCTCGATGGCTGGCAAGCCCATGGCACGGGCCAGCAGCCACACCACCAGGGGTTGCAACAGGAGTTTGAGGGCCGTCATGCTCAGGCTGAGTTTCC
>JBEANX010000500.1:0-15277 GCA_041165245.1 Pseudomonadota bacterium | reverse complement strand
GCGGCCGTTGGCCTGGATCCGGCCCAGCAGAACCTGGCGCAAAGCCTGCAGCCGCCTGGCACCACCCACTGGCTGGGCACCGACCTGTATGGGCGCAGCGTGCTGGCCCGGCTGGCCCATGGGTGCCAGCTCTCGCTGGGCCTGGCCTTGCTGGCCTCCCTGTCTGCCGCGGTGCCGGGCGCCTTGCTGGGCATCTGCGCGGCCTGGCGGGGAGGGCGTGTGGAGCAAGGCCTGGTCATGCTGGCCGATGCCACCTTGGCCGTGCCACCCCTGCTGCTGGTGCTGCTTCTGGCGGCTTTGGCGCCCGGCCAGCATGTGGCCTTGTACCTGGGCTTGTCGCTGAGCCTGTGGGTGGAGCACTTTCGCATCAGCCGCGCCGTTTGCAAGCCCGTGCTGGCGGGTGACGCCGCGCAAGCCTCGCGCCTGCTGGGCCTGGGCCACTGGCACCTGTGGCGCCGCCATGTGTGGCCTGCCTTGGCCCCCGCCTGGGGCACCCTGGTGGCCTTTGGCACGGCACAAGCGGTGCTGGCCCTGGCCGCACTGGGCTTCATTGGTGTGGGCCTGAAGCCGCCCACGGCCGAGTTGGGCCTGATGCTGACCGAAGCGCTGCCCCACCACGCGGAGGCGCCGTGGTTGATCGCCGCGCCTTTGGCGGTGCTGATGGCCTTGGTGCTCAGCATGATGTGGCTGAACCGCCAGGAGGGGCAACCATGAGGCCACAAGCCATGCTCACGGTCGATCAACTCGGTGTGCACTCGCCCGCCAAGGCCTTGCTGCAAGGCGTGAGCTTTTGCCTGACGCCGGGCGATGCCCTGGTCTTGCTGGGCGAAAGCGGCGCGGGCAAGTCCTTGCTGGCCCAAGCCATCATGGGCAACCTGCCCGAGCCGCTCAAGGCCCAGGGTCAGATCCAGCTGGGTGCCAAAGGCAGCCGGGCCGACCAGCCCGCCACACGCCGCCACTGGTGGGGCAAGCACCTGGCCTTGCTGCCCCAGGAGCCCGCCTTGGCCCTGGACCCTTTGCGACGCATCGACACCCAGCTTGAAGAGACCTTGCGCCTGGTGGCCGGGCAAAGCCCCGCGCAGGCCCGCGATCAGGCCACAAAGGGCTTGCAACAAGCAGGCCTGGGCCAGGCCCTTCGACACCGCCCCTGGCAACTCTCAGGGGGCATGGCCCAGCGTGCGGGCACGGCCATGGCCCTGGCAGGCGGCGCCCAAGTGCTGCTGGCCGATGAACCCACCAAGGGTCTGGACGCGACCTGGGTGCAGCACACCCTGGCGGCCTTTGAGGCTGTTCGTGCGCAAGGCGGCTGTGTGGTGGTGATCACGCACGACCTGCGCGTGGCCCGAGCCCTGGGCGGCCAGCTCATGGTGATGCAAGGTGGGCAGGTGGTCGAGCAAGGGCACACGCATGCCGTGCTCGCCGCGCCTCAACACGCCTTCACGCAACGCTTGCTGGCCGCCGATCCCTCCAGCTGGCGGCCACGCCCAAGCCAGCCCATGCGTGAGAGCGACTGGGTGCTGCGTGGCCAAGGCCTGAGTGTTCAGCACGGCTCACAGCGCCTGTTCGAGGGCCTGAGCATCGGCCTGCACCGTGGCCAGCGCACCGTGCTGCAAGGGCCGAGTGGCTCTGGCAAAAGCACTCTGGGCCGCGTTTTGCTGGGCCTGCAGCGGCCCGACGCTGGGCAGGTCTTGCGCGCGCCCGGCCTGGCGCCCACGGCCTGTCAAAAGCTCTATCAAGACCCAGCCAACACCTTTGCGCCCCAGGTGAGCTTGCGCCTGAGCCTGCAAGACGCCGCCAGGCATCACCGCTGCGCCTGGCCACAGGTGCAAGCCTGGCTGCACGCGCTCAAGCTCGACGAGGCCTTGCTGGCGCGCCTGCCCAGCCAGGTCTCAGGCGGTGAGCTCCAACGCATCGCCATGGCGCGTGTGCTGTGCGCCAGGCCCGCCATGCTGTTTGCCGACGAGCCCACCTCGCGCCTGGACACCCTGACGCAGCAAGAGACCCTGCAAGCCTTGCTCAAGGCCATCGATGCCCTGGATGCAGCACTGCTGCTGGTCACGCACGACGATGACCTGGCACAGGCGGTGGGTGATGTGCGACTGCTTTGGGCCAGGCCCGAAATGGGTGCCTGAGTGAACGCCAAAACGCACGGTGGTTCAAGGGTGATGGGTCTGACAGACAGGTTGAAGCACTCAGTTCACCCAGGCCATGGTCAAACTGGCCCCAGCTGTCAGGCAGGCCAGAATGCTGGCGATGCCCAGCCATTGGGTGCGCTTGGCGTTTTGCTCGATGCGCTGGATCAACTGCGCGTTTTGTTCGGACAAGGCCTGGATGATCTCTGCCGAAGCCCGCATCTGAGCGTGGAGCTCCGCCAGCTTGGCTTCGGTGCCCGCCAGCCGCTGATCCCACTCAGCGAACGGCGCCACGCCAGGGGCGGCCTCGGTCACAGTGGCCGCCGTGCCCGTGGCAGCACCTGGCTGCTTGCCCGCAGCCGATTTCCAAAGCTTCTTCGCGCCCTCGGTGATCTTGGGCGCATTGCTGATGACCTCTGTCCAAGGAACCGCTTTCAGAACGGTGAGCCATCCAATCGCCATGGGTTGTCTTTCGTGCTTGCGTGCAGGGGCTCCATGATGCGCTGTTTGCCTGGTGCCTTGCAACGCCTGTTCAGGTGCAGCCCTGGCACCGCCTCACAATGCCCTTGGTGTTGGGACGGCATGCCCGCCCCGCCTAAACTGGCTTGACACCCACCCAACGAGGAGCCCCCCATGAACAAGTACCTGGCCGCTTATCTGGCGGCCGCCCTGGTCATGATTGCCCTGGACGTGGTGTGGCTGGGCCTGATCGCCAAAGGCACCTACCAGCAGTCGATCGGGCACCTCATGAGCGAGAAGCCCAATCTCCTGGCGGCAGTGGCCTTTTACGTGATCTATGCAGGCGGCCTGCTGGTCTTCACCCTGGTGCCCCAAGCCGACGACGCTGCTTGGGGCCGACCCATGCTGATGGGCGCTCTGTTCGGGCTGGTGGCCTATGCCACCTACGACCTCAGCAACTACGCGACGCTCAAGAACTGGCCGCTGGGGCTGACCTTGCTCGACATGGCCTGGGGCAGCGCCGTCAGTGCGGTGTCGGCCGGGGCCGGCAAAGCCGCCATGAACTGGGCAGCCCGGGCTTGAGTGCCCTTTGATCAACAGGAGTTCACCTTGAACCCAAACCCTACACTGCTTCGCTGGACGACCCTGGCCATGGCCTGCCTGGTGCTGGCGGCCTGCGGCGACACCGCGAAGCTCTCGGTGGCCGACGGCACCGGCCCTCAGCCCAAGCTGGTGTCGCCCAACCCCACCTTGATCCCCACCGTGAACATCGCCAGCGTGCGAGGCTGGCCAGATGGCACCACGCCCCAGGCGGCCGAAGGGACACGTGTCGCGGCTTTTGCCAGTGGCCTTGACCACCCCCGGTGGCTGCACGTGCTGCCCAATGGCGACGTGCTGGTGGCCGAGAGCAATGCACCCAAGCGGGGTGAGGGCGGCCAAGGCTTGCGTGGCTTCGTCGCGGGCATCGTGATGAAGTTTGCGGGGGCCGCATCACCCAGTGCCAACCGCATCACCTTGCTGCGTGACAGCAAAGGCGTTGGCGTGGCCGATGTGCGCAGCGTGCTGCTGGAAGGCTTGAATTCGCCCTTTGGCATGGCGCTGGTGGGCAACATGCTTTACGTGGCCAACACCGATGCCATCGTGCGCTTCCCCTACACGCCGGGGCAAACACGCATCACCGAGCCGGGTGTGCTGGTCACCAAGCTGCCTGCCAACCCCATCAACCACCATTGGACCAAGAACCTGCTGGCCAGCCCGGATGGCAGCAAGCTTTATGTCACCGTGGGCTCGAACAGCAATGTGGGTGAGAACGGCATGGCCGCCGAAACCGAGCGAGCCGCCGTACTGGAAGTGGACATCGCCACCGGCGCCCACCGCGTGTACGCCAGCGGCCTGCGCAACCCCAATGGCATGGCCTGGGCACCGGGCGGTGCGCTGTGGACGGTGGTGAACGAGCGCGACGAGATCGGCAGCGACCTGGTGCCCGACTACCTCACCTCGGTGCGTGACGGCGGCTTTTATGGCTGGCCTTACAGCTACTTTGGCAACCATGTGGACGTGCGCGTCAAGCCGCAACGGCCCGACTTGGTGGCCCAAGCCTTGGTGCCTGACTACGCCCTGGGGCCACACACCGCCTCGCTGGGCCTGGCCGCCTCGGAGGGCAACACCTTGCCGGCACGCTTTGCCAAGGGCATGTTCATTGGCCAGCACGGCTCATGGAACCGCAGACCACACAGCGGCTACCAAGTGGTCTTTGTGCCTTTTGAGGGGCCGCGCCCCACAGGTGCCCAACCGCTGGTGGTGCTGGGGGGCTTCCTTGACCAGGATGGCAAAGCCTATGGCCGACCAGTGGGTGTGGCCCTCGACAAGCAAGGCGCCCTGCTGGTGGCCGATGACGTAGGCAATGTGATCTGGCGGGTCACAACCAAGCCTTGATCAGGAGGGCATGGGCTGCCCAGTCGTGAGTGGGAGAATCACGGCCTGGCCTGCCCCTGGTCGGTTGGGCAGCCTGTGCCCATCCACAGCTGGTGCCGTCAGACCACCCATGACCGACGCTCAACTCACGACCTTGCCTCACTGGCCCCACGCGTACCCGGCCAGCGGCGCCAGCGGCACCTTGAAACGCCTCAACGAGGATTTCATCGTGACCGAGCTGCCGCTGCAGCTGCCCTGCGGTGAGGGCGAACACCTCTGGCTGGACATCGAAAAGAACGGCGCCAACACCGCCTTCGTCGCCCAGCAGCTGGCCCAAGCCGCCGGCGTGAACGAGTGGGACGTGGGCTATGCAGGCCTCAAAGACCGCTACGCCATCACCCGCCAGTGGTTCAGCATCTACCTGCCCACAGGCAAAGCCGGCGAGACGCCCGACCTGACCCAGCTTGAGCACCCAGAGTTCAAGGTGCTGAGCCAAAGCCGCCACGTGAAAAAGCTGCGCCCGGGTGACCTGCAGGGCAACCGCTTTCGCATCGTGCTGCGTGATGTGAGCGGCGACCGCGACGCTCTGGAAGCCAACCTTCAGGCCGTGGCGGCTCAGGGTGTGCCCAATTACTTTGGCGCCCAGCGTTTCGGCTTTGACGGTGGCAACGTCGAGCAGGGTCGGGCCATGCTGGCGCGTGAGATCCGCGTGCGCAACCCGAAGAAGAAGGGCATCTACCTGTCGGCGGTGCGCTCGTTTGTCTTCAACGAAGTGCTGGCGCTGCGCATTGAGCAAGGGCTTTGGGGCCTGACCCTGCCCGGCGATGTGATGGACGCGACAGGCCGCCCCACTGGACCACTTTGGGGTCGGGGCCGTGTGAGCACCACCGATCAAGCGCAGGCCTTGGAGAACGGCGTGGCCGAGCGCCATGCCACCCTGTGCGACGGCATGGAACACGCGGGCCTGGATCAGGATCGCCGCGCCCTGGTGTCGATCCCTCTGGACATGGCATGGCAATGGCTGCAAACCGACGAACTGGTGCTCACGTTCTCATTGCTCGCCGGCCATTACGCCACGTCTGTTCTGAGCGAAATCCTGCTCACCTCGGAGCCTGAGCGGCACACGGAGGACGAACCCGCAGGTGTTGAATGAAGGTGTGCACTCAACGGGGCCAGGTCGCGTCTTCGTCAGCGGGGCGCTTGGCCTTCAATTGCTTGCGGGCCCAACGCTCGGCCTTGGCGCCCATGGCCGAGGCCTGCCACATGGCCACGGCCACCACGGCCACCAGGCCCAGCGAACACCACTCGACGGGCATCAAGTCACGGCGCCCAAGCCAAAGGGGTTGGTGGGTGGACCACGAGGCAAACGCCGGGATGGCCATCAGGCCAATCGCCCACTGCAACCAGGGCACGGCAGGCAGGTAGAACACCACCGCCAACACAAGGCCCACCAGAACCAGGAGGCCGCCAGCGCCCCACGCCAGGCACCAGTCAGGCAACACATGGAAGGTGCCGGTGAGGGTGCCGATCATCAGGCCTGTCAAGGCCGCACCCGCCACCAAAAATGACACCCGTGGGGAGCGCATCATGGTGAAGAGGGCGCCCCAGATCAGCATCAGCCAACCTGCGTCCACCAGCGAAGAAGGCAGGGAGGGCGCCGGGGCGGCTTTGTCTGCAAGGCTGGGCGCCTTTTGCAAAAAGCCAGAAACCAGCACCAGCAAGAGGCCCGCGGCGAGCATGCCGCCGTGCAGAGCGGCGGCCGTGCCGTTTTGCCGCGTGAGCCCTTGCGCCACCAGGTTGAAGCCCTGCACAGGCACTTTCAACAAGGTGAAGAACCAACTGATGGGGCCCAGCTTGGCCGACGCGCTCGACAGTGTGTTTTGCAAACCTGCCGTGACCTGGGCCAGTGTGCGGGTGAAGAGATCGGTTCCCGCCTGTTCCAGCAGGCTTTCATCGTTGATCAGGCCTTGTTTCATGGCGTAGAGGGCGTCGTTGGCGTTGAGGGCCCGCGCCTGGCGGCCGATCTCTTCCAGCGCGGCCCCGTTGGGGCCTGGCTCGGCACCCTGGTATTTGTCATGGGCGATGGCTTTGATCAGGTGGGGCAGCTCTTGTTTGAGCACTTGCAGGTGCAAGCGCCGCACGATGGCCGCCGCGCAGTGTGCAAGCACATCGGGAACGGGCAGAGCCGGGTCGTCCAGATAGGCCAACTCGGTTGTGATGTGCTGTTCACTGAGCGCTTGCTTCCACAGCTTGTCGAGCGCTTCGCGTTCGTCGGGCTGCGGTGTGACCTCGTCTTCAGGCTGATAGGCGGCCAGCTCACCGTCGACAGGGCGGTGCACCGAGTCAAGGCTGGCGCCCAAGGCAATGGCACGAACGCAGGCGGCCACAAAGGCCGCCTGGCGCGGATAGAGCGTGCGCAATCGTTCGGGGTTGAGCAAGGTGTGCACCAGGCGGTCGGCACCGTCGAGCCGCCCATGGGTCCAGTCATGGGCACGCCATGAGGCCTTGTAGAAGGCACTGAAATGCGCCAGCTCCAGGCCGCGCAGCTTGGATCGCTTGCCTGCCGTGGCCGGGTCGGACAAAGGGCTGCGCAGGTTGCCACTGATCTGCACCAGTTCGATCAGTGCGTCTTGGTCGATGGTCTCGTGGTCGTCAAAGGCGTAGCAGACCACCTCCAGTTGCAGCAGCCTGTGAATGATGTGCTGGCTGCTTTGCCCCTCGAAGAGCACAGCCAGCTTCAGCAGACCTTCGGCCTGAACAAGGCCATGTTGCTCTGCCAAGGGTGAAGCCTTTGCGTGCTCAGCCGCCCAGCGGGCCAGGGGTGCCAATGTTTGCAATTGGGTGGCCACCTCCAGCATTCGCTGGTTGCACCATCTGTTGCGCTCCTCTTTGGACAAAAAGCCCAGCCCGTCAAACATCGCTTTGCGCAAGGCCTGGAGCCTCGGTGGCGTTTGTTGCCCAGGTGGCAATGTCACATCGCCAGGGCCTGCTTGGTCCAGCCAGGCATCGCTCAAGGCCTGCCGGTACGCCTTCCAGGCCTCGGCTTCCTCCAGCCGGCGGGACTTCACACGGGCCGCGATGGCCGTGACATCGGCCCACATCTTGCCCAGCGCCTGGAGCTGATGCAGGCGCTTCGAGCGACCCGAGCCCTGGGCTGGCTTGGTGCTCGGCAGGCACGCCAGGGTTTCGGCCAGCTTGAGCATGTTGAGCATCACCGAGGCACCGAACTCGACCGGAAACAGCCCCCACGTCCAGACGGTGTCACCCCCCACTGCCAAGGCAGCGTCCTCGGTCCACGCCAGAGGCAGCCAATCGTAGGCCTGCGTGGGATGGCAGAAATCACCCTTGAGCTGGTTGAGCGTGCGCCGACCCAAACTGCTCACCGCTTGGCTGAGGCTGGGCTCGATGTACAGCCCGTAGGTGTTGACGAGCCGGCGATGGCGGTAAACGCTGTAGAGCAAGCCCGCCTGTTCCAGCAATTGCTCAGCGCTGAGGGCGCCCGCGACCTGAAGCAGGCTGTCTCGCTGTCGTCGGACTTTGTCGTTGTGCTCCCTGATCTCGGCCAACTGGTCCGACACCGTCTGCGACTGTGGGATGGCAATCAGGGCTTCGCCCAGCACCCTCCTCAATGGCGGCATGGGTTGGTTGGTGAGCCCCTCGGGGCCGTCGCCGGGGTCAGGGTTGACATAGGCCAACACGCGCCGTGTGGGGCCACTGCGAGGCATGTTGAAGATGCCCTCCAAGGCCCCGCGAAAGGGTTTGTTGTCCAGCAGGCCGCCATCGAGCACATGCCGGTCACCGGGCTTGAGCGCCTCGCCATGTGGGGTGCGCAAGTAGGTGGCGGCGGTGTCAGCGTCCACCTTGGCGGGCTCAAAAGCAAAGGGGAAGGACGCCGTGGCCCGTGCCGCCAGCGCCAGGGCATCGAGCCAATTGCTTTTGCGGGTGCACGACTGGGTGTCATTGAGGTGGTGGAACAGAAAATGCGCGCGGTAATCGACGTCATGCAGCGGTGTGCCGAGGTCGTCTTGGCGCCTGCCTTGGTGGCCGGTGAGCAAGGTGGTCGTCAGGCGCAAGTCGATGGGCTGCTCAAGGGCTGGGCGCGGCAAGGGCCGCCGCACCAGGCGTTTGAGCGCGTCGCGGATCTCGGGCAGGAAGTACTCGTCGCCCTGCAACAAGGAGCCTGGGTTGTCGCCCAGCGCAGGTCGCAGCAAGGTCTGCAAAGAGCCCGCCTTGGCCCACACATCTCGCAACAGGCTGAAGTCGCCGTCGTGCAGCAATGCCACGGCCAGCGCAGCGCCATTGATGCCGCCCGCACTCGTACCGCTGATCACATCGACCGTGGCTGAGCTGTGTGTGAGCTTGAGCAAATGGCGGTAGATCAACGGGACGACCGGCGTGAGGTTGGGATCGTCCGTCGCGTCCAGCGAGCGGCTGGCTTGGGTGAGCTGATGGATTTCATGTGTGGCACCGCCCATCCACACGGCCAGGCTCACGCCCCCGTTCATGACCAGCGCCAGACGCACGGACTCTCGAGGTTCTTGAGGCCCTTCGGGCACATCGGCCTCACCCGGTTCTGTTGGCATGTGCACCCCCTGTTTCGTGCAGGCAGTATCAAACGCAAGCCCAAGCGAGCGCGATCCCTAACTTGAGTTTGGCGTGCCGGCCCTACCGCATCTGCGCGACTCCCCCATGGCTTTGGGATGTTCGCGCCAGCTCATGCCCCTTAGCCTGAGCAGCATCGGCATCCGGGAGCGCGCCACAGGATGGCCCATTCCCAAGGCCTGGGATGCCAGGCACGACATGACGCCCCATCGATCGCACCTTGACGAGCCCACCCTGAGCCATGAACACCACAAGCACCATGGGCACCGAGCCCGCCGGCCTGACACCCCCTTTGCAAGAAGCCCTGGTGGACAACGCGCCCAATGCCGCTGGCAGCTCGACAGGCTCTTTGAACGAATTGATCGCTGACCTCTTCGCCCCAGGCGCAAGCGCTCGCGTGGCGGCCTATGCCGGCCTGAAGAACGGCTACGCCCATGACAGCGACGCGGTGAACCTGGCTGAGGTGCGCGCCTTTGCGGAATCGGCCCGCAGCCTGGGCAGCAAAACCTCGGGGCGGGTGGATGTGTTGTTGGAGCGGCTGGCCAAATAGCCCATGAGGCATGGCACGAGAAACCAGGCGCCCACCCTCAGCTGGGCATGTTCAACCAGGAAAGGACAGCACCATGAAGATCGAATGGGTTCAAGTGTTCGAGCGCATACACAGCCATCCAGACGCAGGGGCTGCGATGTTCGATCGGGCCGTGTCGCAAGCCTCCAAGGTGTTTGCGAACTCACCCCAGGCACAAGCGGCCTGGGAGGCCCTCAAAACGGCCCCCCCTGCCACCTGGCGCAAGAAGCTGTCTCAAGCCTTGCTGGCTTCAGGCATGAGCGATGAGCTCACCGAGGCCAATTGGCGCGCCCTTTTGCACCAAGCACCGCACACCATCAGTGATGGTGTGCACGACGACTTGTTCTTCGACGCCATGCAAGTGGCTGCGACGCAGATCAACAAGATCGAGTGGCCGCCCTTGAGCAACTTCGGTGAGGACCTGCGCGCCTAAACCGACGTGGCTCACTTCTCCCCGGGTGACCACTGGTGCATGGTGTTTGTGGTCTGGTGCGTCTCGCAGGCCACCAAAGCCCGGGGCGCGGTCAACCCATTGGCACAAACCGGTTCTTGCTACGAGCAATGGCAGCATGCCCTCAAGGTCAGTGGCTCGCCGCATGGTGCATTGGCTTTCGTGACGCCGGCCCAGATGCGCCAAGGCGCGGTGCTTCGCCCCGGGGCCATTTTCATCCATCAGAACGGCGATGATCGAACGGGCCACACAGGCTTTGTCGAATCCATCGATGCACAAGGCCGAATGGTGACCATCGAAGGCAATGCCAACCCCTTTGGCGTGTCAAAAGTGGGCCTGGGTGTGTTCCGCTGCCAGCACCGACATCTGGATGACAAGGTGCTCAAGGGCTTCATCGAACTGCGCTGAGCACGCACGCGAGGCTCAGATCCAACCGGATTGCTGAGCCTCAAACACCGCTTCACCGCGGGAGTTGACCTGCAGCTTGCGGTAGATCTTCTTCACATGGGTGACCACCGTGAAAACCGAAATGCCCAAGCTCTCAGCCACCTCGTTGAAGCTCAGCCCCTTGGCCACCAGGCGCAAGATGTCGTGCTCACGCACGGTCAGCGGCGAAGGCTCGACCGGTTGCTCAGGCTTGAGTTGCGTCAACTCGCCCTGCACCTGGGCAAATCGAGTGAGCAAGCGCCTGGCAATCGAAGGGCTGATGGGCGCGCCGCCTGCATGGGCCTCTCGGATGCCATCGAGCAAGCGTGTGTCCGAGTTGTCCTTCAAGAGGTAGCCACTGGCACCGGCTTCCAAGCTGGCGAACACATGGCGGTCGTCCACGAACATGGTCACCACCAGCACCTCGGTATTGGGGTGGCTTTGGCGCAGGTGGCGCAGCAAGGCCACGCCGTCCATGTCGGGCAGGCCCAGGTCGATCAGGGCCAGATCTGGCTGCGTGGTGGCCAGCGTGGCCAGGGCGGCACACCCGGTGGCACACGCCCCCACCAGCGCCATGTCAGGCGCCGCCCCGATCACGCGGGCGAAGCGCGCCTGCAGCTCGAGGTCGTCCTCCACCACCAGCACCTGAATCGTCATGCGCAGCCCCTTGTTGGGTTTTGGCTCTTCAGGGATTTTGCATGAGATGGGCACAGGGGCGGCAGCGCACCCGAAGTTCAGCGGGGTTTTGAGATGGCATACACCCAGGCGTCTGCCACCAAATCATCGTGGTTTTCGTCGGGGTGTACTTCCCACAAAACAACGTCACCCTTGGTCAACGCCAGGATGACCTTCACCTTTGCCGTCGATTTGTCTATGAGCAAGCTCGCTTCAGCCGATGGCTTGTCCCTGAACGCTTTCACAGTGATGTCGATCATGGTGAGTCCCTTCATTGAATGTCTTTGGCGGCAGCATTGAAGCGGTTGCCGTAGCGGGCCCACCTGTCTTCGAGCAAGGTGGTCAGGTCCTTCTCGCTGCTTTTCTTTTGCGCGTCCAACAGCGTGATGAAGTCACTGTTGATGGAGGGTTGCTTGATCAGGGCATCGGTCCATTGCTTGAACTTCTTGTCGTCCAAGGCTGAACCGTCGGCCGTGCGCAGCTTCTTGACCAGGTCAGCCGCACCCGCGATGGCCTCGCGCTGTTGGTCCTGTGCCTGAGCCTGTGCGACGGCAACAGCCTTGGGATCCACACTGGCCGAGGTGTTGAACAAGGCCGCATTGCCCCCCGGGCTCGCCAAGGCGCGTGCTGCCAGACCGGTGGCAAAGAACTGGGCGATCTGGCCACGCGCCTCGACGCCAGGTGTTGCCCCCCCTGCCACGCCGCTGGCCTGGCCGCTGAAGGTGCCCAAGACCGAGTAGGTGTCGTAGTTGCCGCCTTCGTTGCCCTGGAACAGAGGGCAGCGCTTGTTGTCGCCTTTGTCAGTGGAATCAGGGCAGCGCGCAGGCGCCACAGAACCGGCCTTTTGATCTCCAGGAACCGTCTGGTTGGCCAGCAGCGGCATCCACACGGCCTCCAGGCGCTTGTAGCCGATGGTCGCGCTCAGGGTGCCTGTGGGTTCTTGTGACACGTCCACCGCCGTCTTGGTGCTGGTGGCGAAGACCATCACATTGTTGTGTGGGGTGAAGGCGCAGCCTGACACGGTCAGGGCCAAGACGGCGGCTGCCACGCCACATGGGCATTGCTTGAAGATCATGGTGAAGGACTCCCGTTGGTTCGACGTTCAAGGGGTGCGAAGCAGGCTTGCGCTTGCTTCAGGCTCTGCAGCAATGCGGTGGGCACCAAGCTGCCCGCTTGCAGCACGATGAGCACTTTGCAATCCAGCGGCAAGGTGATGCGTTGTTCGTGGGTGTGGCCCAAACTCAGGCCACGGTTCAAGGTCAGACCCGTGGCCGTGAACTCTGTCACCTCCGCCGGGCCACTGCCCACATCGGATGGCGCACTGGCCGCACCTTCTGCGTGCCACGGCGTGTGCCTGATGCGGACCAAGCCCACAAAGGTGCGGTCCACCTGGCCCTGCGGACCTTGCAGCACCAGCTCCGAGCAGCCGCACAGGCCAGCCAGGCACCAGGCAGCGAGCATGTGAACCTTGGCTGCCTGTCGCATGCCACCCTCTCTGCTTGAATATGTGCATGCAGTTTAGGAAGACGCATGCCCGGGCGCGATACCGCAATCAGGCGATCCCCCCAGCTCAGGCGGAGTGCAGACAGCTAGGCTGTGCGGGAGGCAGCGCCCAGCGCCTGGGGCAAGTGCAAGGCCACTCGGGTGCCTTGAGGACCGCCCTCAACGCTCAGGCGCCCTCCCAGGCGCTCGGCCCTGCGGCGCATGTTGTGCCGGCCTCTGCCCTCGTGAAGGGGTTGTTCGGACAGGCCTCGGCCGTTGTCCACCACCTCAAAAGTGACACCCCCTTCCGGCGAACGCCAGGCGGCCACGCCCACCTCGTCGGCCTGGGCGTGCTTGAGCACATTGGTCAACGCCTCTTGCAAGATCTTCAGCACATGCATCACCCCGTGAGGGTCCAGGGCCAGCGTCAAGACCTCGTCGGGCACCGACCAGCGGGTTCGGATGTTCAGTGCCTGCAGGTTGTGGTCCCATCGGTGCCGAAAGTTGGCAAATGCGCTGCCCAGGTCGTGCACGCCTGGCGCCAAGGCGTCGATCATCAGGCGCATGTCGTCGATGCAGGCTCGCAGCTCACGTGAGGTCTCATCGGCACTGGCCGCGCCGCGCTCCACGCGGGTCAAGGTGGTGAACAGACGCGAGCCCAGGCCGTCGTGCATGTCCAGCACGATGCGCTGGCGCTCTTCTTCGGCCGCATGGCTCACCATCAGGTCGGCACGGTCCTGAAAGGCCAGCGCCAAGGCTTGTTCACGCGCCCGCACCTGGCTTTCCAGGCTTCGGTTCAAGGCAGAGAGCTGGCGCAAGGTCTCGACAAAGCGGTGTGTCATGACGCCGGCCAGACACAGCAGCATCAAGTTGGCCGCATGGTGCAGCAGGAACAACCTGCGGGCCTGCCAGTCCGTGCCCAGAAAAGCCAGGGCCTGAGGCACATTGGCCATCAGCAGATCATGCACGCCCGCCGCAAAGGCCAGCAGTGCAGCAAACATCATGGCCCACATGCCTGGGTTGCGATGGCGGCCCATGGCGCGCGCGAAATGGCTCAGGCCGTACATGCCGATGATGGCCAGGCCCAGAGTCCAATACAGGCTGATGCCTGCCTCCCAGCGCACGCCCCCGAGCAACAAGACGGCAGGGCCCAGCCACCACCAAAGCACCGCCGCTGCGCGCCAGCGTCGGGTCGATCGCTCTGCCAGGCCAGCCGCAAACAGGCTGAGCATCACCACAAAACCACCGGTGGCCCAGTGGTAAGTGGCCCGCCAGAGCAGCCAGGTGTCGTGCGCCAGGCTCTCCACCAGAAAGGTGCCTGTGCGCAGGCCCCACAGCAAGAGCGTGGCAGCGAGCAAGCCATAGAGCGCTTCGCTCGGGCGCATGGCCCACACCAAGCTCAGGAACAACGCCAGAAAGGCACACATCAGCACCGTGAGTTTGGGCAGGCCTTGCACCAAGAACTCCCGGGCATTGCGCTGGCGCTCCAGCGTGAGCCAGTCGTCCACCCGCACGGGGCCCATGCGTATCACGCGGACTTCGCGTGCGGGCACCATCTCGAACGTGAGCTCATGAGGGCCCACTTGCAGGTGGCTGGGTGGTACCTGCCAGAGCATGGGACCCTCCCAGCGAACGGCGCGTTCCTGGTCAGAGCCAGGCAGGTAGGCCACCATCTGGCCGTCCATGCGCACCGTGGCACCGTGGTAGAGATAGGGCACATACAGGCCCAGAGGCAACTTGGGCGTCTGATCGATCTGAAAGTTCAGTCGCACCCAAAGTCGTGCACCGGGCTGAAGAGGGCGGTCGAGCGGCGGCCTGTAGGCCAAAGGCAATTGCAGACGCTGCCATTGGCACCTTGGCGTGGTGCTTGAATTTGCTGTGGCCTGCCCGTCCTGGACACACCATTCGGCAGACGCCCAGCGCACCACGCTGCCATGAGCACAGTGGGGCAGACACATGGCCAAAGCTGAGGCCAACGCGCCAACACTTCTGCGCACCGACCTGCCCATGCCACCCCCTGAAGATTGGATTGAGGAAGATTCTGCATGGCGGCATGGCACGAGGCAAGCACCGTCGGCACAGCGTGCGCCCCTGCCAGATCCATGACATGGCAGGGGGCTCTCAGAGAGACACTGAAAGAACAACCAACGTCACGTGATCTTAGAGCTGTTGACCTTGTGGTAATCGATGAGATAGCTCTTGAGCCAGCGTTTGCAATCTGCCACGCCAGCGGTCGCGTCGCCTTTTATCTTCAAGGCTTCCCAAGCTTCTCTGAGCCTGTCAATTTCCGCCACCTTGGCCGGATTTTTCTTGTCCGCGTTGTGTGCCCATCGAATGTTGTAACGATCATTCCCGATCTGCAGGTGGTCATTGCCGCCCACGAAGTGGCAATGCACGCTGCTCCTGATCCCGCGGTAGGTGCCGGGTTGCCTACCGTCTGGGGCCCCTTCATTTTCATACTCGAATGGCATTTTGAACAAGCTCCTGATTCAAGGTTGACACAAGGAAGTCTTCAACATTTTTCACCATGCGAAATGATTCGCGCGGGCCATTTTTGCATGAATCAGT
>JBEANX010000499.1:0-4524 GCA_041165245.1 Pseudomonadota bacterium | reverse complement strand
CCCCTTGACGCAGGCCGCCAACAACCTGGCCAAGCCTCAGACCAAGGGCATCACCATCACGGCCGACGGCCAGGTCTACCTCGATGCCTACCCCGTGAGCATCGACGAGCTGCAAACCACGCTCTCGCAGTACAAGGCCGCCAACCCGGCCTTGCCCGTGGTGCTCAAGGCCGACGCAGAGACGCCTTACGAGAAGGTGATGCAGGTGCTGGAAGTGGCCAAACGCCTGGACATCACCGAGATCGGTCTGGCCACCAAGCGTGCGCAATGAGCTGAGCCCATGCAAGTTCAAAACGAAACCAAACCCTACGACAGCATCAACGTCACCCCGATGCTGGACTTGGCCTATGTGCTGCTGGTGGTGTTCATCCTGATGACGACCGCTTCGGTGCAAGGGCTGCACATCTCCATGCCCAAGCCCAGCAACAAACCCAGCACGGAAAAGCACGACCTCAAGGTCGTGCAGGTCATGCCCGGCGGCGCCTTGCTGATCAATGGTGTGCCCGTCAACCCCACCCAGTTGGAGTCTGAGCTGGTGCAAGCCAAGCAGCGCGATCCAAAAATGAGCGTGGCCATCAAGGGCGATGCGCGCGTGCGCTATGCCGACGTGGTGAGCGTGATCGACCTGTGCAACAAGCTGGAAGTGCCCATGGGGCTCGTGACCTCCAGGATCGGAACCTGACATGGCTGGCCACGACCTCACTCACAGCGCCGATCCAAAAGACCAGGACGAGCACGACGGCGGCGCCAAGCGATTCATCGTGCCCGTGGTGTTGGCCTTGGCCTTGGCCGGTGCCGGCTATTTCATCTACACCCAAGTGGGTAAGGGCAGCGGTGGTGGCCAAAAGCGGCAGACCGTGAAGATCGCGGTGTTGCCTGACACCCCGCCGCCGCCACCTCCTCCGCCCAAGGAAGAGAAGAAGCTTGAGCCCAAGCCAGGCGAGAACAAGCCGCAGCCGCAAGAGCAGCCCAAGCCTGCAGAGACGCCGCCCGAGCCACAACAGCTGAAGATGGAAGGCGCGGCGGGCGATGGGCCCAGCGCCTTCGGTGCCGGCGCCGTCAACAGCGAGTACAAGGGCGGCCCGATTGGCAATGGTTCTGGCGCTGGCGGCACCGTGGGTGATCGCCTTGCTTCACTGAGCTACGGCAATGCGTCCAAGCGTGAACTCAATGAATTCCTCAACCGCGAAGCCGATGTTCGTCGCGCGGGTGATTACAAGGTGCCCATTGGCCTGTGGTTGCGAGCCGATGGTTCGGTGGAGCGGCTCGAGCTGCTCACCTCCAGCGGCAGCACCGACACCGATGAACTGCTGCGCAAGGCCTTGGCACGTTTCCGTGGCTTCAAGAATCCGCCGCCTCCCGGCATGGCCTGGCCCATGCGGCTGCAACTCACCAACCGCCTGACGGGTTGATCCGAAGAGTTTTCCATCATGAACAAGCACTTTCAATTTCAACGTCCAGCCCTCACTGCCGTGGCCTTGGCCATGTCCATGGCCCTGGCGATGCCCGTACACGCGGATGAACGCGAATCCTTGGAGGCTTTGCGCCAGACCACCCGCAGCCTGATCGATGCACTCGTCGAATCGGGCGTGCTGACGCGTGAGAAGGCCGAAGCCTTGATCAAGTCAGCGCAAGCCAAGGCCGCAGCCGCAGCAGCAACTGGCCAGCCAGCTCAAGCACCGACCACCGCAGAGGGCAAGCCCGTGCTGCGCGTGCCTTACGTGTCTGAGGGCATGCGTGCGCAGATCCGGGACGAGGTCAAGGAAGAAGTCATCGCCCAGGCCAAAGCCGAGCGATGGGGCGTGCCAGGCGCACCAAGCTGGATCAACAACATCAAGATCGATGGCGACATCCGTTTGCGCCACCAGCATGACAGTGCCAGTGGCAACAACACCGGCGCGGGCACTTATGTCATCGCCGACGTGCTGAACTCCAATGGCATCAGCCGCTCGCCAGACAGCGCGACCTATGCCGTCAATGACGCCAAAGACCTTTTGCCGACAGCCAGCACCGCTGACTCACGCGACAGGGCACGCCTGCGCATGCGCCTGGGCTTGAGCGCCAAAGTGACCGACGAGGTGGGTGTGGGCTTGCGCCTGGCCACGGGCAGCGCCACCGACCGGGTCTCGACCAATCAGACCATGGGGCAGAACTTCAACAAGTACCCCTTGTTTGTGGACCGCGCCTTTGTTCGCATTGATCCGGCCCCATGGGTGAGCTTCCAGGGTGGGCGCATTCCCAACCCTTGGTTCGCCAGCGAAATGACCTGGAGTGAAAACCTCAACTTCGAGGGCTTTGCCACCACCTTGCGCCGCCCTGTGGTGGATGACGGGGTCGCACCTTTCCTGACTTTGGGTTACTTCCCCTTGCGAGAAGCTTCGCCACCTGGCCGCAACTCGCGCTCCTTGTGGGGTGCTCAGTTGGGCACCAGCCTGGAGCTCAATGCCCGCACGCATTTGAAGTTCGGCTTGGCCTACTACAGCTACAACAACATCGAGGGTCGTTCAGATTCCGACTACACCTTGCTGAGCAGTGGCATTTCCGTGGGGCAGCGCTATGGCCGTTACGAATACCCGGTGGGCCTGCGCCAGCGCGGCAACACGGTGTTTGAAACCAACCCCTTGCTGACCTTCAACGGCGATGTGATCAAGCCAACGTGGGGCCTGGCTTATCGCTTCAAGCCATTGGTGCTGACGGCTGCGGCCGAACTCACTCATTTCAGCCCCTTCAACATCTTGCTGTCGGCTGAGTACGCCAACAACACGGCGTTCAGCGCCGCCGACTTTCACAAGCGCGCTGACGCCACCTTCTACGGCAAGGTCAACCCAGGTGGCAGCGGCGAGGGCTACCAGCTCAAGCTGGCCGTGGGCGACACCGAGGTGCGTGATTTCAACGACTGGCAACTGGCCTTTGGCTACCGCCGCGTGGGCTCTGATGCCGTGCTCGATGCCTTCACCGACAGCGACCTGGGCATGGGGGGCACCAACCTTCGCGGCTACACCCTGGGCCTGAATTACGGCTTGTATCGCAACACAACTCTGGGCATGAAGTACCTGGCCAGCGAAAACATCGAGTCGACGCTCAACAGCAACTACCCGAACGCTTCCTTCAAGGTCAACACACTGCAGGTGGATCTGAATGTTCGCTTCTGATCAAACCATGCTTGGTCTCGCCCGTGGCCTGATCGCTGTCGTTTTGTCATTGACCTCGGCGATGGCCTGTGCCCAAGCTGACAAAGAGGCTGAGCAGCTCAAGCGATTGAAGCTGCAGATGCGCCAGGTTCAGCAACAGCAGCAGGAATCACAAGAGGCCCAGGCCAAAGCCGACCAGGCCCGTCAGCAGGCGGAAAAAGCCCTCAAGGCCCAAGACGCTGACTTGCAAAAAGAGCGGGCTGCCGCGACCGGTGCTTCTCGCAAGGTGGGAGCGCTGTCCAAGGAGCTGGAGACCCTCAAGGCTGAGCATGCACGCTTGAAAACGGAAGCAGCCGAACTGCTGGCGCTGAGCGCGCAGCAAAAAGCCCAGATGGCCGCTGACAAGCTGGCATTGGAAAAGGCCAGCGCTGCAGAGGTGCGCTCTCTGAGTGAACGCACCCAGCTTGATGTCGAACTTCAGCAGTGCGCCACGCACAACGCGGAGCTCGCCAGCACGGGGCTGGAGCTGCTCAGCCGTTATGAAAACAAAGGCATGGCCGAAGTGATGTCGGCCAAAGAGCCCTTTGTGCAGACCGGCCAAGTGAGGCTGGAGAACCTGAAAGCTGAATACACCCGACGGGTTCAAGCCTCGCGCATCAAGCCCCGGCCGGCTCAGCCTTGATGCCCCCCCCTGGTTCTGGGATGGTGACCAGCCTTCAATGACAGTTCGCGCGGGCGGGGTGGGCCGTTCGGATCTGGTGTGATGGTCTTGCTGGACACAGCCCTGTCAGATGCACCTTTCATACTTCAGGCTCCCAGCTTGAGCTTGAAAGCGCGACAGATCATGAGAGTTTCCCGAATCTGGATGGCACTGTCCAAGGCGCCTGCCTCAGGTGGCCCTGAGGGCCTGTGGCAACGCTTCTCGTGGGTCTTCAAGCTGCTGGCCATTGCGGTGGTGCTTTCGCTGGTGGCCTACAAGGTGTGGTCCCTCAAGCAAAACCGTGACAAGGCCCGTCAAAACGGGGCGCCCATGTCCTTGTTGGGCGCTGTGGCCCACGCCAAGGCGGTGCCCATGGGCCGGCCGGCCACCATGCAGGATTTCCAGAAGGAATGCTTGGGCTTGGTGCAGCAGCATTTGTACCGCCGCGCTGCCATCGCTTGCGACAAGTTCACAGTTCAGGCTGATCTGGCCCCTCGTGCGCATTCAACGCTTGCGGCGCTCTACACCGCGCGTGCCATTTTGGACATGCCCAGCTCGGTCAGGCACGCTGCGAAGGCCGCCAGATCGGGCGATGCCCGCGGCAAATTCCTTTTGGCTGCCCACATGCTCTCTGGCCAGTACCAGCCGTTTGACGAGCGCTTGTTGCGTCAGTTGCTCAAGGAATCGAAGGAG
>JBEANX010000498.1:0-16415 GCA_041165245.1 Pseudomonadota bacterium | reverse complement strand
AACCGCGCAGATGATGATCATGAACCCGCTGTCGGCCGAGGGCATCAAAGGGCTTTTTTCCACCCACCCTGCCACCGAAGAGCGCGTCGCGCGCCTGATGGCCATGGCCCGCTGAGGCATCGCTCAGGGGCGGATCTCACCGCCCGGCTCAAGTCAGGCCCCAAAGTCGCCGATACCAGACCAGACAACTTGGCTGGACCCTCGGCAACTTGGGGACTGATGCATGAAACCACCCTCCGAGCGCCTCGCTCGCCGCTCCTACCGCTGGATCCGCGCCTCCTGGGCCACCTTGGTGCTGGGCGTGATGTTGAGCGTCTGGCTGTGGCAGTGGGCCGCCCACAGCACGCAGGTACAAGCCGACGAGGCCTTGCGCCAAGCAGCCACGCAACATGCGCAACGGCTGCAAGAGGCGGTGACCCATTACACGGACCTGCTCGAGCGCTTTCGTGCCGCCTTGCAGGCCAACCCCCAGCTAGACCGCCTGACCTTCCACCAGCTCTACCAAGGCATCGACCCGCAAGATCACCCCGGCCTGGTGGCTGTCCAGTATGCCAAGCTGGTGGATGCCAGCGAACGTGACGCGCTCGAAGCCGAAGTTCGCCAAGACCGAAGCCTGCGCCCTGAGGGCTACCCGAACTTTCAGGTGCAACCCCGTCGTGACGACGGCAGCATGCTGCCCGTGGTTTACATCGAACCAGCGGCAGGCAACGAGCGAGCCCTGGGCTACGACCAATCCGCCGACCCGGTGCGCCGCGAGGCCCAGGAGCGCGCCCGCGACACGGGCCAGATCCAGGCCTCCGCCCCCGTGACCTTGGTGTCAGGCGCCAAGCCGGCCGTGGGCTTTGTGCTGCGCCTGCCCCTCTACCGCCACGGCCACCTGCTGGACAGCGTGGCCGCCCGCCGCCAGGCCTTTGCAGGCCAGGTGGGTGAGGCTGTGCAGGCCGAAGGCTTTGTGAGCCGCGCCCTGCCCCGCTCGCAATGGCAACGCTTGCACTGGCGCCTGGTGGACATGGGCCCGGCAGACCCCGCTGACCCAGCCGCCCGCGCCGCGCAGATCGCTCGCCCGGCCCCCACACTGCTGTTCGACACCGCCCAGCAAGGCGAGAGCGGCGCTTTCGCGCCCAACGCCCACCAGAGCCCGCAAGCACTGGCTGCCAACCGCCACACGCTGGACATCAACCTCGCTGGGCGCCACATCCAGGCCGAGTTGAGCCGCCCCCCTGTGAATGCGCCCTGGCAGCCCTATCCATTGCTCGTGCTGGGCGCTGGCCTGCTGAGCACCTTGGGCCTGTGGTGGGGCTTGCGAGGTGCAGGCACGCAGCAGGCCGAGGCGGCCGAGCTGGCACGCGCCATGACCCAGGATGCCCGCGAAAGCGCCGAGCGCTTGCTGGCCGTGATGAACAGCACCCGCGACGCCCTCTTCACGCTGGACGCGCAAGGCCAGATCCTCTCGTGCAACCAGGCCGCGCGCCAGCTGTTCATGCTGGACGAGCCCGCCAGCCGCGGCCACATCCAGCAACTGCTGCCCACCGAGCCACTGGACAGCCTGCGCGATGTGTCGTCCCTCATGGCGGCGCATGGCTTGTCGATGAACGCCATTGGCAGGCGTCTCATCGCACAGACCACGCTGGGCGAACGCATGCCCGTGCAGGTCACCCTCAGCCCCATGGACGAAGCCTCCAGCGCCAGCCAGGAGCGCTCACCACGCTACCTGCTCACCGCCCGCGACCTGCGTGACCAAGTGGCCGCCGAACAAGCCTACGAGGCGGCCCAACGCCAACTCGACGAGGTGGACGAGATGCGCCGCGTCATCGTCCACCACGCGCCTTACGCCATCTTGGTGCTCAACCGCAGCGGCGTGATCCAGACCATGAACCCAGCCGGCGAAACCCTGCTGGGCATTGACGCCCATGAGCTGGTGGGCCGCAGCACCACCCAGCGATTTTTTGACCCCGATGAAGTGGCCGACCGCGCCAAGCTGCTGGCCCTGCGCCTGAACCAGCCTGTTCGCGACCTGCAGGTGCTGGTGCATCTGGCCGAGGAATCGCCCGGTGAGCCTTCTGAGTGGACGCTCGTGCGATCAGACGGCCGGCGCATCGTGGCCGAGATCTCGGTGACCATGCTGAGTGACGACACCAACCAGCCCACCGGCTACCTGGCCATGGCGCACGACGTGTCCGCGCGCTCTGAGGCCGAGCAGCAACTGCAGCACCAGGCCCAGCACGACGCCTTGACCGGCCTGCCCAACCGCAACATGGTGCAAGAGCAGCTCAAAAGCGCCCTGGCCCTGTGCGAGCGCAACGGCACCCACCTGGCCCTCATGTTCCTGGACATGGACCGCTTCAAGAAGATCAACGACACCCTGGGCCACCATGTGGGTGACAGCGTGATCGTCGAAGTGGCCCAGCGCCTGCGCCAGGCCATGCGCACCAGCGACATCGTGGCGCGGCTCGGGGGCGACGAGTTTGTGATCCTGCTGCCCCTGATCTCGCAGGCCGAAGACGGCGAGCGTGTGGCAGCCAAGGTGCTGGCCCTGTTCAACGAACCCTTGCGCATCGGGCCGCACGAGTTGCGCATCACGCCCAGCATCGGCCTGGTGGTCTACCCCAACCACGGCGTGGACGCGGGCACCCTCATGCGCCACGCCGACCTGGCCATGTACCAGGCCAAGAACCAAGGCCGCAACCGTGTGCAGGTCTTCAACGCCAAGCTCGAAGCCGTCACGGCCGACACCCTGCTGCTGGAGAACGACCTCTACAAAGCGCAGGCACGCGGCGAATTGCGCCTGCACTTCCAGCCTCAGTTCGATTGCGCCAGCGGCCGCATCATCGGCGCCGAAGCGCTGCTGCGCTGGGAGCACGGCGGCAAGCTGGTGCCGCCCATGGACTTCATCCCCTTTGCCGAAGAAACGGGCTTGATCGTCAGCATGGGCGAGTGGGTCCTGCAGCGTGCCTGCACCAAGGCCCAGGCCTGGATTCAGGACACCGGCTGGCCCCTGCGCGTGGCGGTGAATTTGTCAGCCGTGCAACTGGACCGTGACGACATCGTCGAGACCGTGGCCCGCGTGTTGCGCGAGACTGGCCTGCCCCCCACCGCGCTGGAGCTGGAGATCACCGAGACCGTGGTGGTGCGCGAATCACTGCGCGCCGCCGACATCCTCACCCAGTTGCGCGCCTTGGGCGTGAGCGTGGCCATCGATGACTTTGGCGTGGGTTACTCCAGCTTTGGCTACCTGCGCGAGCTGCCGGTCGATCGCTTCAAGCTCGACCGCAGCTTCCTGAGCGCCATCCCCCAGTCAGAAGGCGATTGCCGCCTGGCCGCGGCCCTGATCGCCATGGCGCACCGCCTGGACGTGGGCATCGTGGCCGAAGGCGTGGAGACCGAAGAGCAATACGCTTTCCTCAAGGCTCACAATTGCGACGAAGCCCAGGGCTACCACCTGGGCCGCCCGTTGAAGGAAGAGGCCTTCGAGGCCCTGCTCAAGGCCCATGCCGCCGAGCACTCAAGCAAGCCAATGGCACTTGAAGCGCCCCGCACCTCCAGCGTCAAGGCTTGACGACACCCCAGGGTAATCCTGAGGTCGCGCGCGTCACCACACGCCACATTCAACGGCCATCGGCATCTCTGAACAAGCGAGAGGCGCCCCAGGTCAAACCACACGGGCCGCAAACCTTACACAATCGCGGCATGAGAAACCGCCAACCCACACCGAACTCGCAAGCTCAGCGCGGGCAGGCCAGCCTGTGGCCTTGGGGTTTGACGCTGGGCCTGGCCCTGGCGCTCTCGGCTTGGTGGGCCTGGGACTTGTTCAAGCCCCCTTCTGAGGACTCAGCACACCCTCGGCTGCCCTCTGCAACGGGCCATGCGTCGCAAGGCGCCAAGGCACAGCCACTCAAGCTTGAAGGCACCCAAGGTCTGATCACCGAGCCACCCACCGGTGCGGGCAGCGGCCATGCCACCGACGCTGCTGCGCCATCCGGTGCTTACTGAGCCCATGCGTGTTTCGCAAGGGCCCAGCGCAAACCAAACGATCAGTTGGTGACCTGCACCCGCATGCGCCGCTCCACGTAATAGGGAGAGGCCACCCGCGTGGCATCCGGGCAGGCGGTGGTGGTGGTGCAGGCCGTGGCCTCCAGCGTGAAGAGGCGCACGGTCTTGTCGACCGTCGCGCTGCTTTCACCCTCGACATAGTCGCTGGAAGCGCAGGTCACGGTGACGACATAGCCCGTCTGCGAGCGCAAATCCAAGGTCTGGGTGGCGGCGGGGCAGGTGCCCGGTGCGCTGCCCTTGAACACTTGGTACAGGCCCCACTGGATGCCCGCCTGCGCAGACTGGGCGGCGCGGGCACTGTCAATGTCTTGGGCAATGGTGGTTTGCTGGGTCCAGCCCAGCCGCACGATGGCAGCGGCCAGGGAGGCCAGCAACACCAGCACCACCAAAGCCGCGATGGCCCCCAAGCCGCGGCTGGCGCGGGCGCTGGCATGGGCGTGAGCAAGGCTTGAGCGCTTCATGGCACGTTGTTGACGTGTGCGCCCACCGAGAGGTGAGCCGTCTCGTTGTTGCGCGAAACTTCGATGTCCATGGCCAGGAAGCCGCTTTGCTGCGTGGCGCCCTGGTTGGGGTTGTAGAGAAAGATGCAACTCTTGATCTTGGTGGCCAGCACATCACCGCCCGCGGTGGACGGGCAGCTTGCGCCATTGCTGCTGTTGAAGCCGTAGTTCTTGAGCCGGTAGAGCGTGCCCGTGCCATTGCCACTGGCGTCAACCCCGGCGTTGGCGCACACAAAAAACACCGCCTTCTGGTTGTTGTCCACCACTTGAAAGCGCCCACCGTCATAGCCCACAGAAAACTGCTTGGCATTGATGGTGATTCGGTGTGCGCCCTGCGTGGCCAGAGGTGCGGGCGTGCTGATGGCCGTGATGTCCGAACGGTTCAGGCCGTCGTACACATCGTTGCTGTTCTGGTTGTTCACCACCACCCAATCGCCCACTGCCGGGGCGGGCGAAAGGCTGCTCAAGCTGTCAAAAATGGTGGTGCTCTGTGAAGGGTCCAGAGGGGCCGAACAGGTGTTGCTGGGCGTGGAGCAGCCCGATGGCGTGTCTCTGAAGGTGTCAGCAGCCATGCGGTAGCGGCCACCCGTTTTGGCGGGGATCAGCTCGAAGCACGAGGTGTTGCTGGAGCGCAGGGAGTTTGGCACTGCCGAGCGCACATCCCTGACGATGCGGCGCATGGCGGCATCGGCCTGGTCGGTCAAATCGGCACGCCCTTTGACGGCGGCATAAGCATCCACCGTGGGCCGAATTGTCACGGCCAAGGTGGCTGCAATGATGGCCGTGACCGCGATGACCACCACCATCTCCACCATGGTGAACCCACCCTGTGTGGGGCGAGTGCGAAGGCGGGGCAAAGCGGTGCTCATGGTGCGTAGTCCGTGCGCCAGCCGGTCAGCTTGAATGTCTCGGTGCCGCGACTGACGGTCACGTCGATGCGCTGGGCCGCCGCCACGCCCGAGAGTGCACTGGTGGCCACGGACACCGAAAGCGAATAACCCGCCAAGGCGGCAATGGCATTGCCATCGATGTCGCAGATCTTGCTGGCGGTGGCATAGCCGTTGTAGTCAGCCACATCGTTGAAGCCGCTGCGCTCGCACCCGGTGGGGGCCGTGTTGGGGTCTGGCTTGTAGGGCTTGAGCAGCACCTCTTCCATGATCTCTTCGGCCACGGCCAACAACTGCTTGCGCAACTGCGGGTCGGCACTGCGGGTGGTCACGCCAGAAAAAGCCGTCATCACGCCCGCCAGGCCCACCCCCAGGATGACGATGGCCACCACCAGCTCGATCAGGGAGAAGCCACGCTGGGCAGGGCGACGCACCGGCTCAATCCGCATGGCCAGTCTCGCCGATGATGGAGATGGCCGTGAGGCCAGAGGGCGTCACGGTGCGGTTGGCCGTGGTGTTGCCTGCACCGTCTGTGGTGCTGCGCCCATCGGGCTGAAAGTAGATCACGCCCGTTGGCACGACGGCCGTCGTCATGGACGCGTTGCTGCTGCTGGCAAACACATTGCTGCTGCCAGACAAAGCCACATAGTTCGCGTCACAACTGGTGGCCGGGTTGGCTGTGGCGATCTGCAAAGTGACCTGAGTGTTGCTCACCGTGGCACACACCAGCCGGCGGTGCGAAACGGCTGATTTCTGCGCATAGCGCATGGCATCGAGCAAACCGTCGCGCCAGGCGTCATCGCGTGCGCTGAGGGCGGCGCCCATCCTGGGCAGGGCCACCGCCGCCAGCACGCCCACCAGAACCATCACCACGACCAGCTCGACCATGGTGAAACCCATGGCCGATGGATGCTGGTGCAGGCCTTGCCTGCTTGATCGCACGCTAGTTGACATTCTGGATGTTGATCGTCTTTTGAGTCTCTGGCGTGTAGACGCCAAAGGTCGCCCGTGCCTTGGGGTTGCACACGGTGTTGACGCCACAGGAGACATCCAGCGATTGCAGCCACGGCAGGTTGGCGCCCGTGGCACTCAAGTCCAGCGTGACGTCAATGGTGCCGGTCTTCTTGGCACCTGGTGCTGCCATGGTGATGTTGCCCTGGCCTGCGTTCAAGGCCACGGCAGAGGGCACGGCGGCAGACAAAGCCGTGGTCGCTGCACCCTGGTGGCTCTTGATGTTGCCCAGGCTCACTTTGCCCACAGGCAACAAGCTGGCGGTGGTGCAAGTGTCGTCACTGGCAGGCACCCAGGACTTGCCGCTCCAGTACTGCACCTGCATCGGGATCTGCAAGCTCTTCGATTCCGGGCCAAAGGCGTTGGACAGCTTGATGCGCCCGCTGCGGAACGCCATGGAAGGGCTGCTCGAATCCGTCACATCAGGGTCAGTGGCCTGCAGGGACACGGTGCTGGGCGCGGTGAGCTTATTGGTGAAGGTGTAGGTCACGCTCGACGTGGCCGTGCCATCGCCAAAAGCCGTGGCAGCCACCGAATTGCCCGCCGTGAAGCTGCCACCGGTGGTGCCGCTGAGTGCGGACACTGTCACCATGTTGGCAGATCGGCTGGCCGCTGCAGCGGCCGTGCCGTCGTAGTTCAAGGTGGTGGCACCGGTCTGGTTGAGGGCGGTGATCACGGCGTCAAACGGCTGACCGGCGTAGGTGAAGGCGCCGCACTTGGCCACGGGTGCCACGCTGAAGCTGTCAGGCACATAGCGCAAGCCACCTGAGATGACGCTGCTCAAGGCGCCTGTGACACTCAAGCCGGTGTCCAGGTAATCGGCCAAGGTGGCCGTGAGGTCGAGGGAGCCCACCTCCGTCCAGGTGAAGTCCACCAGGGCCACGCCGTTGTTGAAGACGATGTTGCCCAAGGTCGGTGCCGGGTTGTTGGGCGAGCCCGACTTGCGCGAGGCAGGTTTGAGCAAGGAGCGGGTCAGGGCGATGGGGTCAATGCCTGATTCACTGCCATAGTTGGTGGTCACAGATGGCGTGCTCAAGCCATTGACTGCCGAAATCTTGATCGTGATGGTGTTGCCCGCGCCCACGGCCGTGATGGGGTTTTTCGTGGCCGAGTCCAGGGCCTCCACCTTGAAGGCGGCTGGCGCCACATAGGTCACGGTTTGCGCAGACAAGCCGACCATGCTGGAGAGCAGGCCCGACACCAAGGAGTTCACCGTGACATTGAGTTGCACCGGCCCGCTGTTGCTGAACAGGAAGGGACTGGTGGCCAAGCCTGCGCCGTTGAACCCGACCGTCATGACCTTGGACACGCCGCTGGTCAAGGCATTGCCATCGAGGGTGGGCTGTGTGGTCCCGGCGTAGGTGGCTGTCACTGCAATGCCCAGGGTGCCGCCAGAGCTCACGCCCACACAACTGCCTGCTGAGTTCGTGACCAAGCTCCAGGTGAGGTTCTGGGCTGTGCCTGACCGGTGGCTGGGCACCGACAGGACCAAGCCTGTGGCTGCGGCCTTGTAAGTGCAAGCGCCGGCTGCGTTCGAAGCGGGCGCACCCAAGCCGCAATAGCCCGTGGCTGTGGGCGCAGGGCTCACGCCAGTGGCGCCCGCCGTGAGCACACCCGCCGTGGTGGTTTTCGCTGAAATGCTGCCTGAAATCGACGAGCCCGCCGGGATCGTGAAGGTGGCGCCCGAGGGGTAGGACACGCCTGTGAGGCCCGTGAGCGCGAAGGTGCCCGACACCCCGCTGGTGTAGTTGCTGCTGCAGCTCGCATTGGCGCAGGCGCGCACCTTGAAGGTGCTGGCCTGGCAGGTCACGGCCGAGTTGCGGTCAGACAAAATTTCCAGGTGGTGCAGGCCCGACACCAGCGAGGCGGAGTTGTCGACATAGCTCAGCGCATCAGCGGCGAAATAGCGCGAGCTGTAGCTGCAGAAGATGAACAAGCTGCAGGTTTGAATGCGCACTGCGCTCAATTCCATGCTCGTGACGGTCACGCCTGAGGGCGGCTGATAAACCAGACGCGCCGCCTGGGTGGAGCTCTGTGCGGTCGTCCCAAAGATGAGCGAAAACAATGAGGTGAAGAAGTTGTACGTGTCATACCCACCCACGCAAGTGGTGGTGGCCGCCGAGCAGTTGGACACCGACACCGAGGTGCCGTTGCTCAGGTTGAACTTGACGGTGTTGTCAGAGTCACCCGTGCGCAGGTTCCACAAGAAGCTCACATAAGGCGTGCCGCCGGCAAAGGTGTAGACCACCTTGGAGCCTGCACTTGAGCCCGTGCCGGAAGTGACCAGCATGGAGTTGCCCGAAAAGCCTGTCGCCGTGTTGGCCGTGGTGGCCGAGAAAGCGCCGCCACCGGAGCCCAGCGTGGTCGCATACGTCAAGCCCGGCGCATTGGCCAGGGTGACGGTGTTGAAATCCACCGTCTTCAGGTTGGCGTTGGTGTAGGTCTGCGTGGTGAAGCCGGCCTGGCTGGAGGGCAGAAAGCTCAACTGAGCCTGAGCCATTGGGGTGGCCAGCGCCAAGCCGCCACAAACACCAAAACCCAGCCAAAGCTGGGACAAGGGGCGGTGCGCCAAGCGCTGCAGAACGGACAAAAACTTTTTCATGATCAACCTCGGAACAGACTGGGGTGTGGTCGCCAGATACGGATGACTCTAATTTGCAACCACCGGGTCACCGAGCGCCAGCCCCTCCCAAGGCCGAGCAGTGACAAAAAACCGAAAATCTGAAAGAAAAATCGAAGCGCTTCTTTCAGACATGGCTTGAATTCAAGGCGTGGACACTGGCGAACCCACGCTCGCCAGCGTCCAAGCCAGCACCATCAGTTGCCTGCTGCAATGGCGGTGAAGGTGGCGGTTGGGGTGTAGCCAGTCAGGGTGAGCGTGCAGGTGTCGGTGGTGCCGTTGGTGGTCGACAGTGTCTTTGGCGTCACGGTGTAATTCGCGGGGACACCACCTTGCATCAACACGGACACATCGGTGCAGTTGGTCAGCTTGACGCAGCGGCTCGTTGCCGTGGCCGAGGCAACCGCCACACCGGCAGCACCTGAGGCAGAGCACCCGGCATAGTTGAGCGACATGGCGCTGGACATGTTGCCTGCCACACCGGCGATGGCGGCGGCCTGGGCATCGGCACGCAGGTCGATGAACTTGGGCAGGGCCGTGGCAGCCAGGATGCCCAGGATGACAATGACCACGATCAACTCGATCATGGTGAAACCGGCCTGCAAGGCTTGGCGGGACTGGGTGGTGAACTTCGTGGTGCGCATGGTGGGTACCTCTGGCGTGTGGGGATGAAGGGTGACGGGGGGCAGGATGTCGGGGTCAGCGCTTGTGGTCTAACGCTCGAAATCAACTCTCGTTCGTGGTTTTCGGCACGTGCCGTCAATGCTTGAGGGTGACTTTGCCCATGTCCCACATCGGCATGAAGACGCCGAGCGCCAGCAGCAGCACGATGGCACCCAGGAAGATCACCAAAATGGGCTCGATCTGCTGCGACAGGCTCTTGAGCGAATACTCAACCTCATTGCCGTAAAGCTCGCCGATCTCTTCGAGCAGCTCGTCGAGCATGCCGGTCTCCTCGCCAATGGCCAGCATCTGCAGCACCATGGGCGTGAACACGCCGGATTGCGCGGCCGCTCGCGTGAGCGTGTCGCCCCGCGTGACGGTTTCACGCAAAGCCTCGATGCGCGCACAGATGAAGGTGTTATCGGCCGTGTGGGCCACGCTGCTGAGCGCTCTCTCCATGGGCACGCCACTTTTGAGCGAGAGCGCAAAGGCCCGCGCAAAACGCGCCAGCGTGGCCTGTGTGACGATGGGCCCCACCAGCGGCATCTTGAGCAGCCAGCGGTCCCAGGTGATGCGCCCGTCGGTCGTTTTGAGCCACTGCTTGAACACAAAACTGCCCACCACCCCCGCGCCCAACATGTACCAGCCGTAGTTGATGGTGAAGTTGGAGGTCGCGATCAGGATCTTGGTGGGCAGTGGCAACTCGGCCCCAAGCGTTTTGAACACGCCCGCAAAAGCCGGGATCACCATGATGTTGATGATGGCCACAGCACCGATCATGGCCGTGATCACGAAGGAGGGGTAGCGCACCGCCGACTTGACCTGCTGGCGCATGAACTGCTCAAACTCCAAGTGCTTGTAGAGCTTGATGAACACGTTCTCAAGCTGGCCCGAGGCCTCACCCACGCGGATCATGGCCACGTAGAAGTTGTCAAACACCGTGGGGTGCGCCGCCATCGAATTGGAAAGTTCCACCCCTGATTCCAGGCTTCGGCGCAGCTCATAGAGCACCTGGCGCATGCGCAGGTTGGTGGTGGTTTCCTGCAAGCCCGCCAACGCCCGCAAGATGGGCACCCCTGCCTTGAACAAGGTGTAGATCTGCCGGCTGAAGAGCATCACGTCTTGCGGCTTGATCTTGGGTGTGGACCACTCGATCTTGGCCACAGCGGCCGGCGTGGCCTGTGCAGCGGGTGGGGCCACGGCCGGGGTGGCGCTGCTCAAAGCCGCCACGGTGGGGTTCTCGGGCTTGATGACCAGCGGTACCAAGCCTTTGCCAACCAAGGTCTCGGCCACTTGCGCAGGCGTGGCGCCCTCCAGGACACCATCCACGGCGCCATGCGGCCCCCGAGCGGTGTACTTGTAGCGGCTCATCCATCCACCTGCGCACTGATGCCCATGGCCTCGGCCACGGAGGTCTTGCCTTGCAGGGCCAGCTGGCAAGCATCACCCCGCAAAGTGTTCTTGCCAATGGCCTCCCGCGCCGCCCGTGAAAACGCATTGGCTTCTTTCGAGCCCAGGGCCTCGACCAGGGGCAGCGTCATCTTCATGAACTCATAAACGCCGGTGCGGCCCTTGTAGCCCGTCTTGTTGCAGTCGGTGCAGCCCTTGCCTTGCCACAGGGGCACACCCTCGGCAGCCTCGCCCAGCTCGCGGCGCAACCAGGCCAGCTCCTGGATGGTGGGCGTGTGGGGGGCCTTGCAGTTGGGGCAGATGGTGCGCACCAGGCGCTGGGCCACCACCAGTTGCAGTGAGAGCGCCACCATCCAGGCGGGCACGCCCATGTCGATCAGCCGCGCGGGGGTGGAGGCTGCGTCGTTGGTGTGCAGGGTCGAGAGCACCAAGTGGCCCGTCATGGCGGCGCGCAGCCCGATCTCAGCCGTGGTCTTGTCGCGCATTTCACCCACCAGGATCACGTCCGGGTCTTGCCGCAGGGCCGAGCGCAAGATGCGCTCAAAGCTCATGTCGATCTTCTCTTGCACCTGGATCTGGTTGAGGCCAGGCAGGCGGTACTCGATCGGGTCTTCGGCGGTGAGGATCTTGCGCTCGGTGCTGTTCAAGGCATTGAGCGCGGCATACAAGGTGGTGGTCTTGCCGCTGCCGGTGGGGCCGGTCACCAAGATGAGGCCGCTGGGCTTGGCAATGGCCTCGTTCAAGGCATCGCGCATGGCTTGCGGCATGTGCAGCTTGTTCATGTCGAGCATGCCCTGGCTCTGGCTGAGCAAGCGCATCACCACCGATTCGCCATACTGCGCAGGCAGGGTCGAGATCCGAACATCGACCGTGCCATCTTTGAGGCGCACGGCAAAGCGGCCGTCTTGCGGCAGGCGCTTTTCAGAAATGTCCAGGCCACTCATGAGCTTGAGGCGCAGGGCCACGGCGCCTGAGATCTTGGTGTCGGCCTCGGTCTGCACCTGCAGCACACCGTCGATGCGAAAGCGGATGCGCAGCTGCTTTTCCATCGGCTCGATGTGGATGTCCGAGGCGCGCATGCGCAAGGCTTGCTCGAACACCGAGTAGAGCAGGCGCACCACGGGCGCGTCTTCGTTGCTGGTGCTGTCGATGCCCAGCAGGTCGCCCAGGTCGCTCTCGGCACCGGCCAGCTCGGTGGTGAGCTCTCGGGCCAGGCCTTCGATCTCTTTGGTGCTGCGGTAGACACGGTCAAGCGCGGCCAGCAAGTGGCTCTCAGCCACCACGGCCAGGTCGATGCTGCGCTTGAGGATGCGGCCGATCTCGTCAAAGGCGTAGATGTCGGTCGGGTCGGCCATGCCCACCACGTAGCTGCCATTGGGGTCGTCCAGCACGATGGCGCGCATGCGCCGCGCGTGCACCTCGGGCAGTTGCTGCGCCAACTCGGGCCGCAGCGGGTAGTGGGCCAGGTCCACATAGGGTGCGTGGATCTGGCGGGCCACGGCCTTGCCGATCTGCGCCTCGGTCAGCCATTGCTTGTCGATCAGCACCTGGCCGAGCTTGCGCCCGCTGCTGCGCTGCTCGTGCAAGGCCTCGTCAAGCTGGATGGAGCTGATCAAGCCCTCTTGAACCAGCAAGTCCCCGAGCCTGAATTTTTGTGGGCGAGACATGGGTGAGTCCTTCTCGGTGATCAAGGGCGGAGCAAGGGAGTTTCAGGCTGGGCATCGCTGAAGCCCTGGCCGTCCTCCGTGATCACGGTGGGTTTGATCAAGATCACGATCTCGCGCTTGCTGCTCTCGGTCTGCTTGTACTTGAAGGCATTGCCGACCAAGGGGATGTCGCTCAAGCCAGGCACGCCGTTGGTTTTCTTGGAGCCACTGGCGTCCATGAGCCCACCAATGGCCACGATCTGCCCGTTCATCACGCGGACGATGGAGTCCGTTTCGTTGATCGTGGTGGAGGCCAGCGTCAGCTTGTACTTGTCGGCGGCCTGATCGCCCAGTTCAAACTGCTTTCTTGCTTCGCTCACCACGCTGATCGAGGGGTGCAAATGCATCATGACCACGCCCCTGTCGTCGATCTGTGGGGTCACATCCAGAGAGATGCCGCTGAAGAGCGGCCCCAGCACAGGTGCCTTGGTGGTGTTGGCCGCGCCATTGACCGTCGTGTTGGTGGTGGCGTTCACATTGAGCAAGTAAATCTCATCGGTGCCCACCTTGAGCACGGCCTTCTGGTTGTTGAGCGTGGCAATGCGTGGGCTGGAGAGCACCTGCACGTTGCCCTGTGTCTCCAAGAAAGAGAGCATGGCGGCGAAGTTGCTGCCCTGAACGGCCAGGCCGTAAAAGCCTTTGCCAATCGATTCAGCCACCACGCTGGTGCCCGGGGTGATGACGGCACCCCCGATGCCGGTGCTCAAGTCAGCCGCATTGCTGAGGCTGACCCCCGGCGCCACACCCACGGTGCCAAATTTGTTGCCGCCAGACTTGGCGCCACCAAACAGCGACCAGTTCACGCCTGTTTGGGTGTCCGCAGTGAGGCGCACTTCCACGATCTTGGCCTCGATCATGACCTGCCGCTCAATGGTGATCTGAACCGCCTTCAAGTAGTCTGCGACTTGCCTCAGCTCTGCAGGCGTGCCGCGCACCACGATCACCCCAGCGCCCGGGTTGAGTGTCACGCTCGAGCCCTTGTCCTTGTTCGATTCCTTGTTCAGGCCCAAGAGGCTTTCGAGCGATGTCCGGACATCGCGCCAGAAGTCGGCGTCAGACGTCATGTTGATCGAGGACGACTCTTTCGTTGAGCTCGACTGTGAGCCGCCAGAGGACGAACTGGTCGAAGCTGCGGCCCCGGCGCTGCCTGTGCTGCCGGCACCCGCCGTGCTGCCCGTGCTCCCGCCCGCGCCCCCTTGGGCCACCATGGAGCTGGAGCTCACGCGGATGTCCGACACGCCTTGGCGGCGCCCTTGCAGGTAGTTGATCTTGAACAGCCGCGTCTGCACGGTGTTGGGGTAGACAAACACGCGGTTGCCTGAGACCTTGAAGTCATAGCCGAACAACTCGCGCAAAGCTTCGAGCGCCTCCAGCACCGTGGTGTTCTTCAGGCTGATCGAGATGCTGCCTGTCACATCAGGCGGCACCAGCACGTTGTAGGCGCCGCTGGAGCCCAACTGCAGGAACACTTGGGAGGCCGGCGCGTTGTTGACGACCAGGTCGAATCGGTTGAGCGCCTCGCGCGAGGCTGGCTCAGTGGTGGCCATGCGAGCGGGCGCACTGAGCTTGGCGAGCTGCACATCACCTGGCGCTTGCGGCGCCTCAGTGGCTCGCTGAGCCGAAGCCACCTGCACGGCCGCTCTGGTCGGCATCACCAGGCGCCCCGCTGACCAGACCGGCATGGGCGGCGCTGCAGGCGCAACCGCCAGGGCCGGGCTCATCACACCCGTGGCGCGAATGGCATCGTCTGAGCCCACCACCGGCACCTCGCGAACATTCGCGGCCGTGGGCGGGAAGTCGTCCAGGTCAGGCGTTTGGATGCGGTTGATCGACAGGTGCATCGACGGCGTCAGCGCCAGGTGCGTGCGCGCTTTCTTTTGCTTGTACTTCTGCTTGTGCTTCAACGCTTGCTTGGGCGTGTGCTTCAGCGAGTACTTCGGCGTGTGCTTGGACCGGGGCGTCTTCGCCTCGGCCGTGCCGGCCGAGATCGCCATGAACGCCGCCAGCACGGCAGCGCTCAGGGTCATGGCAGTGAACTTCATGGCGTTTCCTTCCTGGCGACACCGGGGGCATCCACCAAGGGAGTGACATTCGCAAGTGGCGCATTCGGGCTTGAAGCCGCCACCTCTGGCGCTGCAGCCCCTTTGGGCATGGCCACAGCGGGCAATTCAATTCGAGACATCAGGCTCAAGCGGGTGCTGCCTTGCGAACTTCGAAGCAACACCCCCAGCCGGTCGACCTGCACCAGCACCTCACCTCGCTCGCCGCGCAGTCGCTCGCCCACGCGCACCACCTGGCCGTCAATGACAGCACTGGCCACGGTGGGCGAGCCCACCATCACAGACGTCAGGCGCGGTGAGCCCGACGCCGCTTTGGGCGCCCCGCTTGGCGACCCGCCAGCCTGAGCGCCCGGCCCTTGCCGAACGCCCTGCCCTGCACTGCTAGGCATGGGCAGGTTGGGCGAGACATAGGCTTGGGCCTGCGGCCGGTTCGCGGGGTTCCCAAAGGCCGGTCGCATCGGGTCGGCCATCTGTGCATGCACACAGGGCGCGGCCAAAGTTGCCGACATCAGCGCAGCGCGAGCCATGCCAGAGAGTCGCCAGTTGAAGGGCAGAGCGTGGCGTGTCTTCATGGCGCCAGGATCTCCAAGGGGTCAGGGTCGGGACTGACCGTGAACATGCGCACCGTCAATGTCAAACCCTTTTGCTCATCGCTTTGCAACTGCATACCTGACCACAACAACTTGCGAGGCAGCTCTTCAGCCGCCTCCAGCCAAGCCAGCAGATCGGCAAAGCCGCCTTGCATGGTCACGTCAAGACCGTGCAAATAAAGGCCGGGCAGGTCCTGTACCGACATGCCAGCCTTGCGGGCTTCATCGACGCTCAGCGTCTTGACCGACACCAGGCGAACCTGGGCGTGCCTTGAAAACAGCCCGTCCAGCACCTCGCGCATTTCACGCGCAGGCACCAAGCCGTGCTGCAACTCCTCGAGATCCTTGTTCTGCTGGGCGACCACCAGGCGCATGCGCGAGACCTCGCCCTTGAGCTGGCTTTCCATGGCGGCCAGGTCGCTGCCAAAGCGGGCCGTTTCCGCCTGCAAGTTGCGCAGGTTGGTGTCGGCCGCTTTGAACCGTGTGCTGGCCACCTTGAAGGTCTGATAGCCCGGCGTCACCAAGACTTGATCCAGCAAAAACCAGGTCAAGGCCACACCCGCCACCACCAACAGGCGGCGCTCGCTCACCGTGCGGGCCGCATGCATGCGGCGCCACTGGCGCCAGCGCTTGAGGCCCTCGGTCTGCAGGTGCGCGAGGTCTGGCTTTTTCATGGCTCGACCCCTTCCTTGGCGGTTTTGGCAGCGGCAGGTGCCTTGACCTTGGCGAACAAGGCAAACTTGCTCACTGCAGGGGCGCCCGTGGCGGTGTCGGCGTCTAGCGCCGTGATCTCGAGCTTGGCAAAGCGTTTGCCGTTGAATCGAGGCTCGGCCTCCAAGCGCTTCAGGTAATCGGGCAGGCTGGCCGGGTTCATCATGCGGCCGCTCAACTCAATGTCCTGCCCATTGGCGTACACCA
>JBEANX010000497.1:0-4479 GCA_041165245.1 Pseudomonadota bacterium | reverse complement strand
GTCGCGGGCGACGTGCTTGCGGATCTTTTCCTCCCGCTCCACGACGACGGACAGCGTCGGGGTCTGCACGCGGCCGACGGTGGTCAGGAAAAAGCCGCCGTCGCGCGAGTTGAAGGCCGTCATGGCCCGCGTGCCGTTGATGCCCACCAGCCAGTCGGCCTCGGAGCGGCAACGGGCGGCATGCGCCAGCGGTGTCATCTGCTCATCGGTGCGCAGCTTCTGAAAGCCATCGCGAATGGCCTGCGGCGTCATGCTTTGCAGCCACAAGCGGCTCACGTCCTTGCCCAGGCCCTTGGCCCGCAGCGTGGCCGTGCTGTCGGCCGCGTACTGCGCAATCAAGCGGAAGATCAGCTCACCCTCGCGCCCGGCGTCACATGCATTGATCAGCGTGGTCACGTCCTTGCGCTTGATCAGCTTGACCAAGGCGTTGAGGCGGCCCTTGCTCTTGTCGATCGGATTGAGATCAAAGTGCGGCGGGATCACCGGCAGGTTGGCGAAGCTCCACTTGCCACGTTTGACGTCGAACTCCTCGGGTGCCTTGATCTCCACCAAGTGGCCCACCGCAGAGCTGACCACGTAGTGCTCGGACTCGAAGTATTCGTCGAATTTCTCGAACTTGCCATCCACCGGCGTGAGCGCACGCACGATGTCTTGTGCCACCGACGGTTTTTCGGCGATGACCAGGGCTTTGCTGACAGTCGTATTCATGGGCGTCTTTATAGCGTCATCTCTGAGATGTTGAACGTCAGAGGTGAAAGATGTTCTTGCGAGTTGCTCTGGCAGTTGTTCTTACAATGGGCTTTCTCGCGCGCACACATGTGCACACGTGCACGCACACACCTGCACGCGCGCGCCCACCAATTCAATGTACCCAATCTTGCCCATGCCGCAAGCCACGCCGAAAAAACAGCCCGCTGCCCGCACCGCGCATGCCGCCAGTGCGCCCCCCGCGGCCGGCCGCCGCACCCAGGTGCGTGATTCGGGCGTGCATGGCAAGGGCGTGTATGCCGTGCGCCCCCTCAAGGCCGGCGACACCGTGCTGGAGTACAAGGGCGAGATCATCAGCTGGGAAGAAGCCCTCGACCGCCACCCACATGACCCGGCCCAGCCCAACCACACGTTTTACTTTCACCTCGATGACGGCCACGTGATCGACGGCAAACACCAGGGCAACACGGCCAAGTGGATCAACCACAGCTGTGCGCCCAATGTCGAGGCCGAGCAGGAAGGCATGCGCGTCTTTCTGAAGGCCCTGCGTGACATCGAGCCTGGCGAAGAGCTGTTCTTTGACTACGGCCTCGTGATCGACTGCCGCATCACGCCCAGCCTCAAGAAAGATTACGCCTGCTGGTGCGGTGCCCCTGAGTGCCGCGGCACCATGCTGGCCATCAAGCGCCGCAAAAAGGCCGCCTGAGGTGCCTGGCGGCCTTGATCAGCAGCCTGTGCCGCCCACGGATGCAGCAGGCATCGCCGACCTGAACCAGGCCGCCGAAGAGCTCTGGCTGGCCTGCTCCGGCACTTGGCCCACACTGAGCATCGAAGTGCTGCCCGAGGTGGGCTCGACCAACACGCGCGCCCTGCAGATGGGCCGCGAGGGGGCCAACGCACCCTGCGTGGTCGTGGCCTGGCGCCAAAGCGCAGGCCGTGGCCGCTCCGGCCGCAGCTGGGAAGCCCAGCCCGGCCAGACCCTCACCATCAGCTTGGGCCTGCCCCTGGCGCTCGATGCCGTGCCAGGGGGTGGCAGCGCCCTCTCACTGGCCGTGGGCCTGAGCGTGGCCGAATCCATTGACGCCCTGCGTGGCCCTGGCGTGAAGCCCATCGGCCTGAAATGGCCCAATGACCTGTGGATGCATGACCGCAAGCTGGGCGGCATCCTCATCGAGGCCAGCACCGCGCCCGCCCTGGCGCCCAAGCACCGCTGGGTCGTGATCGGCCTGGGCCTCAACCTCGACCTGAGCGATGACGCACCCGCCGATCGCCTGAGCCTGCGCGAACTCGGCCTGCCGATCAGCCCCGGCCAGGCCATGCTGGCCTTGGTGCCCGGCTTGCTGAAGGCCTGCGCTCAGTTCGAAGCCGAAGGCTTTGCTCCCCTGGCCCAGCGCTATGCCCAACGCGACGTGCTGGCCGGGCGCGAGGTGGGGCTGTGGAAGCTTCAAGCCCCCTCGCCCACCGAGCCCCAAGGCGCCGACACGCGCGGCTTGGCACAAGGCGTGGCGAGCGACGGCGCACTGAAGGTGCAGGCCTTGGGGCCAGACGGCCAAGCGCAGGGCGAGCCCTTGCTGTGGCGCATGGGCGAGGTGAGTGTCAGGCCGACCCCACGCTGAGGCACCGGCCAAGGCGTGGCCCGTCTGGCCGGCCGTATGATCAAGGCATGTCCGTGGAAACCGCCCCATGCTGCGTCTGATCGTTGTCTTGCTCGCCCTGGCCAATGCCACCTTTTTTGCATGGCATGAAGGCTGGCTGCATGCCTTGACCGGCGCCTCGCCCGATGCGAGCAGTGGCCAGGCACACCTCGCGCAACAGGTGCACCCAGAGCGCTTGATCGTGGCGACCAACTCGCCAGCAAGCACCGTGGCGAGCGCGGCTGCGAGCGCCCAGGCCCGCACCGGCATCACGGGTGATTCCATGGCAGCAAGCGAAGAAGTGTCTGCCTCCCAAACGGTGGCTGCAGCCTCTGTGGCCAGCACGCCAACGCCCACGGTCAACACAAGGGCCGATGCGCGCTGCTTGGAGGCCGGCCCTTTCACGCCTGACGAAAACCGCACGGCCCTGCAGCAACTCGGCAAGGTCTTGCCCAAGGGCGCCTGGAGCACCCAAGCTGTGTCGGTGCCTGGCCTTTGGCTGGTCTACATGGGCCCTTACCCCGATGCCGAATCCCTGCAGCGCAAGCTGCTGGAGTTACGCCGCCTCAAGAGCTTGAACTTCGAAGAAGTGCGCTCACCCGGCAACCTTGCACTGGGCGTGTCACTGGGCCGTTTTGCCGATGAGCGCCAAGCCAATGCCGCCCTGGAAACCATGCGTCTGCGTGGCGTTCGCACCGCACGGGTCGTCAATGCACGGCCCTCCATGGAACTGCTGGTGCAGCGCGTGCCACAGGCCAGCCCGGCCGATCAGGCCAAGCTCAATGCCTTGCCTCTTCCGGCAGGCAAGGGCTTCATTGCTTGCGCGAGTTGAGGCGCTCAGCGAGCACCATCAAGCCCATCAAGGCGATCAACTCAAGCCACCCAAGAGCCCCGCCGCCGCCTCCACCGCCCACGGCAGCAACTGCATTGTTTGAATTGTTGGGGGTGGGCACATTCGCTGGTCGGTCTTGCTGGGCCAAGCTTTTGGCCGACAAGATGGCGTCCGCAATGGCCCCATCGCTGTCAAGGCGCACGCTGCTTTCTGCCGGCCTCGAGTAAGCCTGGCCACTGCGCATCGCCAGGGCATACCGCACCGCCTCGTAGGCATCCAACACGCCGGCGCCGCACGTGCCCGTGGTGCAAGTGCAGCGACCTGGGTTCTGGTCTGAACATGAAGCAATCTGGTTGGATGTCACATGCGGCCGGGCAGAAGCACGCAAACCAGCCTCGACCTGCGCAGGCGTGAGGTCTGGATCAACATCCAACATCAGGCTCACAACGCCTGAAACAATGGGGGCAGAGTAACTCGTGCCTGCGAGGTGGGGCGATTCGTACACGACGTTCATCACCTCGGGCATGGGTGCGATGGAGAGCAGGCCGTCATCCCCCAGCACGCTGCCCCAAGCACCGGCATCGGTGTAGCCCAACTCTGGTTTGGGGCCAGGGTCTCCTCCCAGCGTTGAGACCGTCACCTGCGAACCAAAGTTCGAATACGTGGTTTTCAATCCCGCTCGATTGAGCGCAGCCACGGCCATCACGCCGGAACAGTTGCCGGGCCTGGACACCTCGGCATGCTCGTTCCCAGCCGCCGCCACAATGGAGACACCCCGGGCTCGCAAGGCGTTGACAGCTTCCTGGTAAGCGTTGCCACAGGCATCCTTGCCACCAAAGCTGATGTTGAGCACCTTTGCAGGCGTGCTGCTTCCTGCATTTGGCGGGACCGGGGGGGCGTAACCTCCCAAGCGTGCATTTTCCCTCTCCTGATCAAGGATGTACGCTGGCACCGAAAGGCCTGCAGCCCAATACATCCCTGCCACGATGTCCGCCAAAGCGGCGCCACACTTGCCCGCCACCCGAACGGGCAGGATCTTCGCGCTTGGGTTCACGCCGGAGAAGGTGTCTGCGCTTCCACCATTGGCTGCCACAAACGAAGCCACGATGGCGCCGTGCCACGAATTCCCTGAACTCGCAGCACACCCAGCCCGGACAAACTCGGGTCGAGCGGCGTCCCTGTCCGAGACCCCATCACCAGGATCGCTCGCGGTCGGGTCCCAGCCATCACCATCGCCAGCGAAGTTGGGGTCTGCGACAAAGTCATACCCAGGATAAAACTGGCTCGCGGGCAAGTCCACATGGA
>JBEANX010000496.1:0-4633 GCA_041165245.1 Pseudomonadota bacterium | reverse complement strand
ATGGGTGTGATCAAGGCCTTGGGCTGCAGGTTGGCCTGGCCCACCAACTGGTCAAGGGCGATGGACTTGACCTTCAGGTCGTTGTCCGCAGCGATTTCCTGGGCAGTGGCCAGGTCGAACCGAGCTTGGGCCTCGCGGGTGTCGGTGATGGTCGAGTTGCCCACCTCAAAGTTGCGCTTGGCCGATGCCAGTTGTTCTGCAAAGCCCTTCTTGTTGGTTTGCGCGGTGGTCTGGACATCGCGTGCGCCCAACACATCAAAGTAGGCTTGGGTCAGGCGAACCATCAAGTCGTCTTCGGCGATCTTGAGGTCGGTCTCGGTGGCCTTGAGTGCTTGTTCAGCCTGCTCAACCGCGGCATTGGTGCTGCGGTTGTAGAGCGATTGTTTGGCCTGCAAGGCGATGTTCTTGTTGGTGACGGTGTAGTTGCCACCTTGGGCTGAGGCCGCCAGTGCGCTGGCCTGTGCGGGCGTCAGCTGGCCCAATTGAGCCTGTGTCGTCGGAGTGGCGACGCTTGGGTTCGACGATTCGAAGTGCTGTCGGCTGAGCGAGCCCTTCAGGCCAATGGTGGGGCGCTTGGCAGCATAAGCCTGCTCGGTCTTGTAGCGGGTGGCTTCGGCTTGGGCCAGCGCTGACTGATAAGCCGCGTCGTAGGCCTTGGCAGTCACATAGAGCTCACCCAGGCTTTGGGCCGATGCGCCTGCCGCCCAGCAGGACAAGGATGCCGCGACGGCACTGGCCAGGGCGCGAACGCGCAAGCGACGGGCAGGGGTGGCGCAGGCACCGCGAAAATCTTGATTCGACATGAACGTCCTTCTTGTGTGGGCGGAACTGAGGGGTGATCGATCTGATCAGAATGTGAAGCCGACTTCAGCGGCCATGTGGTCCAGCGGGGTGGCCAAGGTGTCGAACAGCACTTGCTGGGTGAACTGGCCTTGCGCCGACTTCAGGAAAACGGTGGCCTGCATGACGGGGTCGCGGCCCACGATGGCCAGCAGGCGACCGCCGGCCTTGACCTGATCCAGGAGCGTTTGGGGCACTTGAGTGACCGAACCGGTCAGCAAAATGGCGTCAAAGGGGCCTTGAGCGGCCAGGCCTTCACTGCCTTCGGCTTGCAGCACCTCGGCGTTATGCACCTGGGCATTGCGCAGGTTCTTGCGGGCCATCTCGACCAGCTCGGCGCGATCTTCCAAGGCGATGACGCGTTGGGCCTTGTGCGCGATCAGGGCAGTGACATAGCCACTGCCAGCGCCCACCACCAGCACGCGGTCGCGCTTGGAGAGGTTCAGCTCTTGCACGAGGCGAGCCTCCAGCCGGGGCTGCAGCATGTTCTGGCCGCCAGGCAGGGGGATCTCAATGTCCATGAAGGCCAGGCTGCGGTGGGCAGCGGGCACGAAATCTTCACGACGAACCACCGACAACAGCGCCAGCACGGAGGTGTCCAGCACGTCCCAGGGGCGGATCTGCTGTTCGATCATGTTGAAGCGGGCTTGTTCGACGTTCATGGCATTTCGGTCCTAGGGGAATCTCGGGGTGACAGCCAGGGTTGGCCCAGCTGTGTCTAACCCCGCATTTTAAGAAGTGCTGAGCGTTCAAATCGGCGAAATAGGTGCTCTGTGCGTGTTTTCTGAGTTTCTCGCACGCCCAAACCAGGTGGTCAGGCGGTCCACATAGGTATAGACCACGGGAACGACCACCAAAGTGAGGATGGAAGAGGCAATCACCCCACCGATCACGGCCTGGCCCATGGGCGCGCGTTGCTCCGAGCCCTCCATGAGCGAGAAGGCCAGAGGCACCATGCCAAAGACCATGGCCAGCGTGGTCATCAGGATGGGGCGCAGGCGCACGCGGGCCGCCATCAACAAGGCATCGCGGCGGTTCAGGGGCTCGCCGGGTTGGCCGTCGTCGGTGGCGAGGCCTTCGCGGGCACGGTTGGCAAAATCGACCAGCAAGATGGCGTTCTTGGTGACCAGACCCATCAGCAAGATGATGCCGATGACAGAGAACATGTTCATGGTCGAGCCGAACATGAGCAGGGTCAGCACCACGCCGATCATGGTCAGCGGCAGCGAGCTCATCAGCGAGAGCGGCTGCATGAAGCTTCTGAACTGCGAGGCCAGGATCATGTAAATGAAGATGATGGCCAAGGCGAGCGACGACAGTGCATAGCCGAAGGCCTCTTTCATGTCCTTGGTGGCGCCGCCAAAGCGGTAGCGGTAGCCGGGCGGGAAGGCGGTTTCATCCAGCACCTTCTTGATGTCGGCCGAGACATCGCCCACCGAGCGGCCCGCCACGTTCGTGGTGAGCTCGATCTCGCGGTTGAGGTCACGGCGGTTGACTTGGCTGGGCCCGAAGCCTTCGGAGATCTTCGCCACTTGCCCCAGTTTGACCACCTGGGGGCTGCCATCGCTGCCCATGCCCGCGACCAGGGTGGTCTGCGCGATGTCTGAAGGAGCGCGGCGCGAGTTGGGTGCCACAGAGACCAGGATGTCGTAGTTCTGGTCGTCTTCGGCGCGCCAGCTGCCAGCGATCTTGCCGCTCATGAGCACATCGAGCGTGCGGCTGATGGTGGCCACGCTCAGGCCACGGTCGGCGGCGGCGTCGCGAGAGATGTCGACATCGACCGTCGGTTTGGCCGGCTTGAGGCTGGTGTCCAGATCGACCAGACCAGGGATCTTGGCAAGCTTGCTCATGACCTCTTCGTTCAGGCGGCCCAAGGTGGTGAGGTCAGACCCCTGCAGCGAGAAGGACACGGGCTTTTGCCCACCCACCGAATCGAGCACGCCCACATGCGTGACGGTGATGCCCGGCATCTGCGACAGCTCGGCGCGCAGCGGGCCCGAGAGCTGGTCCACGCTGAGCTTGCGCTCGGCACGCGGCTTGAGCTTGACGAAGACCATCACTTGGTTGCGCCCTTGCGCAAAGCCGGTGTTGATGGTGGTGACGGTGTAGTCCACCTCGGGGCGCTGGCGGATCAGGGCATCGACCCCCTTGGCGCGCTGCTCGGTGGCTTCCAGCGAGGTGCCCGTGGGGGTGTAGAAGTTAACGAAGGTTTCGGAGTAATCGGCCCGTGGCACAAACTCGGTGCCCAGCAAAGGCACCAGGGCAAAGCTCAGCACCATGCTGCCAAAGGCCACGCCCAAGGTGCTCTTCGGGTGATCCAGTGACCAGCTGAGCATGCGCTCATAGCCGGTGGCGAGGCGTTCGGTGAAGCCTTCAAAAGCGTGGGTGACGCGGCCCAAGGTGCGGTCGTACCAGTGGCGCGATTGCGCTTTGACGCCACCTGCAATGTCGGGGTCGTGCCAGATGCTGGAGAGCATGGGGTCGAGCGTGAAGCTCACGAACATCGAGATCATCACAGCGGCCACGATGGTCAGGCCGAACTCGTGGAAGAACTTGCCGATGATGCCTCCCATGAAGCCAATGGGCAGGAACACGGCCACGATGGACAAGGTGGTGGCCAGCACGGCCAGGCCGATCTCCTGGGTGCCATCGAGCGCAGCTTGCCAACTGCTTTTGCCCATGCGCACGTGGCGCACGATGTTTTCGCGCACCACGATGGCGTCGTCGATCAGCAGGCCCACGCTCAGGCTCAAGGCCATCAGCGTGATCATGTTGATGGTAAAGCCCAGCACATCCATGAAGAAGAAGGTGCCGATGATGGAGATGGGCAAGGTGAGCCCTGTGATGACGGTCGAGCGCCAAGAATTCAGGAACAAAAAGACGATGCCGATGGTGAGCAGGGCGCCTTCGATGAGGGTGCGGCGCACGGTGTTGACCGAGACTTCAATGGGGCGGCCACCATCGCGCACCACCTTGACCTGCATGCCTGCGGGCAATTCGGCCTGCACTTCTGCCACGGCCTGCTTGATGCCGCGAACCACTTGCAGGGTGTTTTCGCTTTGGGTCTTGATCACTTCAAGGCTCATGGCTCGTTCGCCGTTGATCAGGGCCAGGCTGTCTTGTTCCTGTGGACCGTCGACGACATCGGCCACTTGGCTCAGGCGAATGTTTTGGCCGTTGCGGGTGACCACAATGAGCTGGCGGAAATCGTTGACCGTCTTGAGGCGAGCGCTGACCTGCACCACACGGTCTTTCTCCAGAGTGCGCAGGCTACCGGCGGGCTGGTCCTGGTTCTCGTTGCGCACAGCGGTGAGCACCTGGTCGGGCGTGATGCCCAGGGCCTCGAGCGCCGATGGGTGCAGGTAGATGTTGATCTGGCGCTTGGTGCTGCCCACGAGGTTGACCTGGCCCACGCCGGCCACGCCCTCCAGGCGTTTGCGCAGCACCTGGTCGGCATAGGTGGTCAGCTCCATGGGGCTGATCTTGCCGCCGGGGGCGGAGAGCGTGAGCGTGACGATGGGGCGGCTGGCGGGGTCAAAGCGCAGCACGCGGGCGTCTTTGACCTCTTCGCGCAGCAAGGGTTTGAGCTGGGCGATCTTTTCGCGAACGTCATCCGCAGCGCGGCGGCTTTCGACGTCGAGGTTGAACTGAGCGATCACCACCGAGGTGCCCTCGTAGCTGCGCGAGAAGACCAGGTTGATTCCGGCGATCGAGTTGACAGCTTCTTCAACCTTGCGTGTGACTTCTCTCTCCACGATGGTGGGGGATGCGCCCGGGTAATCCATCTGCACCG
>JBEANX010000495.1:0-4355 GCA_041165245.1 Pseudomonadota bacterium | reverse complement strand
ACCAACGCTCGATGGTGCTCGCCTCAAACAGGTCGGCACTGGCCAGCCAATGGCCATGCAAGGAGGCGCCCTCGTCCACCATTTCCAAGGCCAGGTCGAGCTTGGCGGTTTCGGTGGCCAGCCAGACGCGTGATGACTTCAAACCCAAGGCGTCAGCCGCGGCAGCGCTCTCTGGCGGCACGTTGCCATTAAGGCCCGGCGTGTTCTGCAAGACAAACAGGGCCTGAAACAACGGACTGCAGCCTTGGACACGCACGGCTTGGGCCACGTCGATGACTTCATCGAGCGGCAAATGCCGGTGCTCATGGGCGAGCAAAAAGTCTCGCCGCACCTGTTGCAGGGCACTGGCAAAGCTGGGCGCTGCGCTGAAATCACTGCGCAAGGTGAGTGTCTGCACGCCATAGCCGATGACACCCGCCCACTCGGCGCGGTCTCGTCCCACCACGGGCGTGCCGACACAGACCTCGGCTTGGGCACTCAAGCGGCTGAGCAGCACTTGGAAGGCAGTCATCAGCACCACATAGAGCGTGACCTGGTGTTGAGCCGCCAAGGCACGCAAGCCTGCCAGCAAATCGGCATCGACCTGCAGAGGTACCACATGGGCACGTGCGGTGCGCTTTGCCGGACGTGCGTGGTCCAGGGGCAAATCGAGCACTGGCAATGGCCCCACCAGGCGCTCCTGCCAATGGCGGCGGTTCTTTGCGCGTTGCTCGTCGGCCTCCAGGCGCTGCGCACGGGCCATCTCGCCCCATTGGCGCGCAGCAGGCCAGGCTGGCGGGGGCATGCCCGACAACACCGCAGCGTGGCATTGCGCCACCTCTTGCCACATCACCCCAAGCGACCAGCCATCGCAGATCAGGTGGTGCGCGTTGAAGACCAGCCAGGCCTCCTGCGGGCCACGCTGCCAAAGGCCAACGCGCCACAAGGGCCCGGCGGCCAGGTCAAAGGGCCTTTGGCACCAGCCTTTGATGGCCTGCTTCACGTAGCCATCGCTCAGGCCTTCGCTGTTGGTCCAAGGCAAGGCCACCTCGCTCACTGAATCGGGCGACTGCACGCTCAGCATGGGGCGGGAACCCTGCCACGCCAGCGCGGTTCTCAGACTCTCGTGCCGCACGGCCAGGGCCTTGAAGGCAGCTTTGAGCGCACCAGCCACCCAAGGGCCACGCAAAGAAATGACGGCCATCTCGTTGTACAGGCCCTGCCCTTCGTGCATCTGCTCGTGCAGCCAAAGGTCTTGTTGCGCAGCTGACAGGTTCTCCAAGCGAGGCCAGATCGCCTCCTTCTGCAGGCAGGCGCTGGCCTGTGCATCAGCCATCGACAGCATGGGTGCATCACGCAGCACGGGTTCATAGTGCGCCACCAGCGTATACACCGTCGCGATCTCGAACAACTGGCTCAATGGAGGGCGTTGGCCAAAGGCTTCCTCCAAAGCATGCGAAGCACGCATCAGGTCGATGGAATCGGCGCCCAGGGCAAAAAAACTGAGGTCTGGCGGCAAGGTGTCCAGGCCCAGAGCCTTGGCCACGATGCGAGTAATGCGCTGAGTGAGGTCTTCATCAGCCATGGCCTCTTCAACACCTTCCACAGGCATCGCTGCGACCGCGCGCTGGCTGCTGCCCAGCACCTCCAAGGTCTTCTCAAGGAAGGCTTGCTTCACACGGCTGCGACGCACCTTGCCGCTGGAGGTCTTGTCGACCGAGCCGGCCTTGACCAGGCAGATTTCGTCCATGGCGGCATCAAGCTCCAAGGCCACCGCCTGACGCACGGCCATCAACACCTCGTCCACCGAGCCTTTGAAGCGAGGCTCCAGCTCTTGCACCAGCACCAGGCGCTCGCGACCCTCTTCGATCACCGCAAACGCTGCACCTGAAGCCTTGCGCAAGGCTGGGTGCACACGCTGGGCGCACAGCTCGATGTCCTGCGGGTAGAACTTGCGTCCGTACAGGATGATCATGTCCTTGATGCGGCCGGTGATGAACAGGTCCATGCTGCCTTCAGCCCGCGCGTTGGCAGCAAAGTGCCCCAGGTCTCCGGTGCGCAGATATGGCCCCAAGGGCGAGCCATGGGCAGCATCTGGCGCATCAGCCAACTCCGCCTGAAAGACTTCCGTCGTGTCCGCGGGGCGCTGCCAATAGCCCTGGGCCACGCTGGGCCCATGCACCCACAACTCACCTTCGACACCAGGCTCACAGACTCGGCGCGTCGCTGGGTCCACCACCAGCACGTGTTGGTCATGCAGGCTGTGGCCCACGGACACAGGCAAGCCCAAATCAGCATCTGCCGTGGCTTGTGCATCGGCCAGGCCTTGCCAATGACCGCCAGTGACCATCAAGGTGCCCTCGGCCAGGCCATAGCAGGGGTAGAAGGCTTCGCCCTTGAAGCCCCAGCAAGAGAAGCGTTCGGCGAAACGCTGGAAGGTGCCGGCACGCACGGTCTCGGCCCCGTTGAGGGCCAAGTTCCAACAGCTCAGGTCGAGCCCTTCCATCTGGGCATCGGTGATCTTGTCGACGCACAGGTCATAGCCAAAGTTCGGCCCGCCTGACACGATGGCTTGGTGCTTGCTGATGGCCTCCAGCCAACGCACGGGCCGCTGTGCAAACACAGCCGGCGACATCACGATGCCAGTCAAGCCAGACAGAAGTGGCACCATGAGGCCCCCCATCAGACCCATGTCGTGATACGGCGGCAGCCAGCTCACCCCGGTGGTGCCCGGCTCCGCCTTCATGACCTTGGCCATGGCCGAGACGTTGTGCATGAGGTTGCCGTGCGAGAGCATCACGCCCTTGGGCTGCCCGGTCGAACCTGAGGTGTATTGAAGCACCGCCAGCTCGCTTGGGTGGGCGGGCACGTGCAAAGGCTCCAGCGCCGTGGGCGTGGGCAATTCGTCAATGGCGATGCAGCGCACGCGGCCAGAAGACAGCGCTTCTGATTCAGCCAAGCGTTGGCGCCAGCTCGACAGCGTCAACACCGCAGTCGCACAGGCATCGGCCACGATGACATCGATGCGGTGCGTCTGGCGGCTGTTGCGCGGTGGGTAAGCAGGCACGGCCACCGCACCTGCGTAAAGCACGCCCAGCAAGGCCTCCACGTAGGCAAGGCCCGGCATGAAGAGCAAAAGCACGGGCTGGCCAGGCTCAACACCCTCACGCAACAAGGCCTGGGCCACCGCCTGTGCCCGGGCATAGAGTGCGCCGCAGGACACTGGGGTCTCGAACTCACCGCTGTCGTCCACAAAGACATAAGCGGTCTCTTGCGGGGTTCCAAATGCACGTCGAGCCAAACCGGAGAGCAGCCATTCGCGGTCAACTTCAGATGGCAATACCCTGCCTGGAGACATCATCGGCATATTCAAACGCAGGAGGGGAAACAGTTAAAACGCAAAGCAGCGCGGGCAGACCCAAAGCCTGCGCAAAGCCGCGCTGAAAGCACAGCCAATGTGCGAAAGATATTAGTTCAGCCCCCCTTCATGGTGGCGCCTTACAAACCCTGAGCCAGCTTTCAGGCTCGATTCAGACTACAGGGCATAAGGGGCGATGGTTCGTGCTTCAGGGGCGCTCCATAGCTGAAGACCCTGATGCAGCCTTGTCAGTCGATCGGGTACCGTTAGATCAAGGCGCCTGAACGCGTCCAATTTAAGCCCAAGAAAATCACGCGTGGATTGCCATTTGAACAAAATGCAAATGGGCGCGCTGATGGAATGGCTGCAAACCCTTTCACACCTAGCGCACCATGATCGTCAGCCGGCTGGAAGAATTGAGTTTCGACGATGTCTTTGTCGAACTCGAGGGCTTTGCCCCCGGACGACGCGTGATCCTCAAGCTGGAAAACTACCAGCCCACAGGCTCCATCAAATTCAAGACGGCCCGCCAGATCCTCGACACGCTCGAGCAAAGCGGGCAACTGAGCCGCGGCGACATGGTGGTTGAATCCAGCTCTGGAAACCTCGGCGTGGCCCTGTCCCTGCTGTGCGCTCGGCGTGGCTACCGCTTCACCTGCGTGATCGACCCCAACACCCAAGAAACCAACGCCCGGCTCATCCAGGCCCATGGCGGCCAGCTCTCCATGGTCACCCAACGTGATGCAGGCGGCTACCTCAAGGCCAGGCTCGAGCGCGTGGCCCAATTGCTCGCTCAGAACCCAGGAGCGGTCTGGACCAACCAATACGCCAACGCGGCCAATGCGGCCGCCCATGAGCAGCACACCGCACCTGCCATTTTGCGCAACGTGCCCGGCTTGAACACGCTGGTCATCGGCGCGGGCACCACGGGCACCTTGCTGGGCTGCATGCGCCACCTCCATGAAGCCGCGCCCGGCGTGCGCGTCGTGGCGGTTGACTCGGTGGGCTCGGTCACCTT
>JBEANX010000494.1:0-4192 GCA_041165245.1 Pseudomonadota bacterium | reverse complement strand
CTGACCAGCCCCATGGGTTGTTTGATGCAAAGCCCCAGGCCTTGCTGAACCCAGCTCAAGCCCCGGCTGGCCGGTACCACACGTAGTTTCATTCGGGCTTTCAGGCGCTCAGGCCACGTTGCCAAGACCAGGGGTGGGTGCGACGCAGCGTGAGCACTCGTTCAAAGTGGGTGGGGTCATGCGGTTTGAGCATCGCGGCGTCGCGTGGCAGGTGGAAATCCCACAGACGGGAGGTCCAAAAGCGCAGGGCGGCGGCACGCAGGGCATCAGGCAGCAAGGCGATTTCGTTGGCGCTCATTGTGCGCTCGGCGTCATAGGCTGATACAAAGGCGTTGGCACGGGCCGTGTCCAGCTCGCCCGTGGGCAGGTCGATGCACCAATCATTCAAGCACACGGCGATGTCGAACACAAAGGTGTCGCAACCCGCAAAGTAGAAGTCGAAAAAGCCCGAGAGCTGAGGGCCGTCGAACATCACGTTGTCGCGGAACAGGTCGGCATGCACGGGGCCGCGGGGCAGGGCTTGATGTGGGGCTTGTTCAGCCAGGGCTTGCTGGTGCGCCAGCTCGCTCTCGATCAGTGTGCGTTGCGCCTCGCTCAGGTGTGGCGTCACCACCGGGATGGTCTCTTGCCACCAGCTCAAGCCGCGCAGGTTGGGTTGCTGAAGGGGGTAATCAAGGCCCGCTGCATGCATGCGGGCCAGCATGGCACCCACCTGCTGGCATTCACTCACACCTGGGGCCAATTGGTTGCGGCCCTTCAGGCGGGTCACCACCGCAGCAGGCTTGCCTTTGAGGCTGTGCAGGATGTGCCCTTGCGCATCTTCCTGCGGGGCGGGCACGGGGATGCCTTTGAGCGCCAGGTGGCGCATCAGCTGCAGGTAGAAAGGCAGTTGCTCGGCGCTCAGGCGTTCGAACAGCGTGAGCACATAGTCACCGCGCTCGGTCGAGACGAAGTAATTGGTGTTCTCGATGCCCGATGCGCAGCCTTGAAGCAACTGCAAGGTACCCAGGTTCAACTGGGTGAGCAGCCCTTGGGCGTCGGGTGAAGAGACTTCGGTGAAAACAGCCATGATTTGAGCGTAAACCCTGGGGGTGTGCGGGCAAGCGAGAACGTGATTGTAGGTTTGGCTGTGGCAGACTTCGCAGATTGATGCCCGCAGATAGGTGGCGGGATCTCCATCTTCACCGTGTTGAGCACCATGACATTCCAATCCCTGCGTTCCTTGTCCCTCCGTGTTCCGATGGCCGCTGTGGCTGGAGCCATGGCCCTGATGGTGAGTGGTGCTGCCCAGGCCGGTGACGACATCTTCGAAATTCGCCCCGGTTCGTTCTACGGTGCGGCCAACATCGGCCTCGTTGAGGCTGCTGGCTATGAGTGCCAGGGCACGGCAGTGTGTGAAAAGACCAAGATGGCAGGCAAGTTCTTTGGCGGCTGGCGCTTCACGCCCAACTTGGCCGCTGAAGTCACTTACTACTACCTGGGTCGTTTCCAGGCCACCAATGGTGGCAACCTCGCTGCGACCTCGGTGGCCTCTCGCGAATTCAAGAACAAGGGTTTGGGCGTGGGCATCGACTGGTCGGGCGAATTGCTGGGTGTCTTGACCCAGCACATCCGCTTTGGCTTGGCTCACGTGACCACCACTGGCAGCGTGGCCTTGGGCAACGGCACTGTGAAAGAAGTTCATGAAGGCGAGACCAAGCCTTATGTCGGCCTTGGCCTGTCGTATCAGTTCAACGACCATGTGCGCTTTTACCAGTCGTACGACTACCTGCGCAACAAGGGCGGTGAGCACTTCCATGTGTTTTCCATGGGTCTGGGCATCGAGAACTGATCGCTGTTCAGCGACAGGCTGAATCGTTCCCTCAAGCCGCTGCGAGATGCCTCTCCAGCGGCTTTTGTCATTGGGGGGGCCAAGCGTGCAGGATTGAAGCTGACGGCACAATGTGGGCATGACGCCCCAAGTTCTCGACACCACTGCCCAGCCCTCTACAGAGGGTCAATTTGCTGCCAAGCCAACCCTGCTTTTGGTTGATGGCTCCAGCTACCTCTATCGGGCCTTTCATGCCATGCCCGACCTGCGTGGCCCCAAGGGCGAGCCCACGGGGGCGCTGCACGGCATGGTCAACATGCTTCGCAGCCTGAGGGATCAGATCCAGGCTGAGCATGCCGTTTGTGTGTTCGACGCCAAGGGCCCGACCTTCCGCAACGAGTGGTACGCCGAATACAAAGCCCACCGCCCGCCCATGCCCGATGACCTGCGCGCGCAGATCGAGCCCATCCACGAGGTGGTGCGCCTGCTGGGTTGGCCCATCCTGGAGGTGCCCGGCATCGAGGCCGACGACGCCATTGGCACCTTGGCGGCTGTGGCCGAGGCCAGCGGCCATCAGGTCATCATCTCCACGGGTGACAAGGACATGGCGCAGCTGGTCACCCCCAGCGTCACCCTGGTCAACACCATGAGCAATGAGAGGCTGGACGAGGCCGGTGTGCTGGCCAAGTTTGGCGTGGCCCCCGATCGCATTATTGACTACCTCACCCTCATTGGCGATGCGGTCGACAACGTGCCTGGTGTCGACAAAGTGGGCCCCAAGACGGCCGTGAAATGGCTGGCCGAGCATGGCTCGCTCGAGGGCATCGTCGAGAACGCCGACAAGATCAAAGGCGTGGCGGGTGACAACCTGCGCAAGGCCATGGATTGGCTGCCGCAAGGCCGCCGCTTGATCACCATCCGCTGTGATTGCGACCTGGCCGAGCACGTGCCGCAGTGGCCGGTGCTCGATGCCCTGGCCCTGCGTGAGCCCGAGTCCGCTGCCTTGTTGGCCTTTGCCGAAGAACACGGTTTCAAGACATGGAAGCGTGAACTGGAGCAAGCCGTGGGCGGCGGAGGTAGCACCAAGCCCAAGGCGAAAGTCAAAAAGTTGGAGCCCGCCTCGGGTGGCGACTTGTTTGCCGATGCGCCCGAAGAAGCCTTGCCAGAGGCGCCCTCGGATGTGCGCGACGAAGCCGTGCTCAGCTGGGAAGCCCTGGACCGCTGGCTGGGCAAGATCCAAGCGGCGCCACTCACAGCGATTGACACCGAGACCGATTCGCTCGATGGCATGAAGGCGCGCATCGTGGGATTGAGCTTGTCGACCGAAGTGGGTGAATCGGCCTATGTGCCGCTGCGCCATGAAGGCCCTGATGCGCCTGTGCAGTTGCCAATCGATGAGGTGCTCGCACGCCTCAAGCCTTGGTTGGAAGACGCCAGCAAACCCAAGCTGGGCCAAAACATCAAGTACGACACCCATGTGTTTGCCAACCATGGCATCCACATCAATGGCTACGCGCACGACACCATGCTGCAAAGCTATGTCGTTGAAGCCCACAAGCCGCACAGCCTGGAGAGCCTGGCCTCACGCCACCTGGGCCGCTCGGGCCTGAGTTATGAAGACGTCGCAGGCAAAGGTGCGCACCAGATCCCCTTCACGCAAGTGGCGGTGGACCGCGCGACCCAATACGCCTGTGAAGACAGCGACATGACCCTGCACGTGCACGAGGTGCTCTGGCCCCAGGTACAGCTTGATGCCGGTCTGCTGGACATCTACCAGCGCATGGAAATGCCCGTGGCCACGGTGCTGCAGCGCATCGAGCGCAATGGCGTGCTCATCGACAAGCCTTTGCTGCAGCAGCAAAGCCAGGAGTTGGCCGAGCGCATCGTGGCCCTGGAACAGCAGGCCTATGCCTTGGCCGAGCAGCCGTTCAACCTGGGCTCGCCCAAGCAGATCGGTGAGATCCTCTTTGGCAAGCAAGGGCTGCCGGTGGTGAAGAAGACGGCCACGGGCGCGCCTTCGACCGACGAAGAAGTGCTGGAAAAGCTGGCCGAAGACTACCCGCTGCCCAAGTGCCTCCTGGAGTACAGAAGCCTGGCCAAGCTCAAGAGCACCTACACCGACAAGTTGCCCTTGATGATCAACGAGGCCACGGGCCGCGTGCACACCAACTATGCACAGGCCGTGGCCGTGACGGGCCGCTTGTCGAGCAACGACCCGAACCTGCAGAACATCCCCGTGCGCACGGCCGAGGGGCGTCGCATCCGCGAGGCCTTCATCGCGCCGCCGGGCCATTGCATTGTCTCGGCCGACTACTCGCAGATCGAGCTGCGCATCATGGCCCACCTCTCGCAAGACGAGAGCCTGCTCAAGGCCTTTGCCGA
>JBEANX010000493.1:0-5822 GCA_041165245.1 Pseudomonadota bacterium | reverse complement strand
AGGGGGCACTGACACAGACCTCCTCCCCCGTGACGGGGTGGGGGATGCGCAACTCCCGGGCATGCAGGAACATCCGGTCGAACTTGTAGCCTGCCACGGCACTGCCTTTGGCCAAAGCCTTGTTCAGGGCGAAATCACCATACTTTTCATCGCCAATGATGGCGTGCCCTTCATGACAAAGGTGCACACGGATCTGATGCGTGCGGCCTGTCTTGATGGTGACATCCAGCAATGAGTAACTGCCGAAATCACGGGCCACCTTGACAAGGGTGATCGAGCGGCGGCCTTCGTCGTCGTCGCCCATCACCGCTTTGACCCGGCGCTCGCCATCGGGCGTCAGGAATTTGTGCAGCGCCACATCGATGACTTTCGTTGACTTGGGCCACGAGCCGCTCACCATGGCCACGTAAGTCTTGTGCGCCGTGCGGTTGCGAAAGCAATCTTGCAAGGTGGTCAAAGCACTGCGCTTTTTGGCCACCAGCAGCACGCCCGAGGTTTCTTTGTCCAGGCGGTGCACCAACTCCAGAAAACGGGCTTGCGGTCGGGCCCGGCGCAATTGCTCGATCACACCGAAACTCACGCCGCTGCCACCATGCACGGCCACGCCGGCAGGTTTGTTGAGGGCAATCAGGTGCTCGTCTTCAAAAAGAATCGGAAACTCGCGGGCAGGCACCGAAGCCTGATCGGTTTCAGGTTCGGGCAGGCGCACCGGCGGCACCCGGATCTCGTCGCCCAGATTCAAACGGGTGTCCGCAGAGGCCCGCGCCTTGTTCACGCGCACCTCGCCGCTTCGGATGATGCGATACACGAAAGGCTTGGGGGCGCCCTTGAGGATCTTGGTGAGGAAATTGTCGAGGCGCTGGCCTTCGCTGCCCTCGTCAATGCGCACGTATTGGACAGCAGGAGGGGGAGTTTTCATCCCTTGGGAGGCGTTTTTCACGCCTATAATGGGCTTAGCCACAGTTGGACAAGTGTATTGTGATTGTTTGAATTGCAGTGCAGGCATTGCCCGTCGAGAGTGTAACGGTCATCACCCTTGTGATGATGCACTCGGGTGCCGGCCAACTGAGCAAATGAAGACAGATGGTGATGCAGCACAGCCTGCCGATGTCGAGAAAACCGCCCAAGGTGCGGTTTTGCGATGCAGGGGGTGGTGTCAGAACCAACGTCGAATGAACCCAAGAACAAGGTTTTCGGGTGCAAGCGTCGTCACATGGGTGAGCGCTCGTGCCCGCGTCAACAGACAAACGCATGATGGGGCCCTCCAAGGCTTGTGTTGCTGATACCCCCCGCCTGGCCAGACGCCGTACCCCGGTGTCGGTGGCCTTTGAGCGGGCGCGGTCGCCACAGATTGGCAAGGCTTGCCCCGTGCATCACCCCTCCCACCCTCCTTTGCCGATCAACCCGGGCGCTCTGGTGCGCCGGGTTGCGCGAGGCCGCGTGGGCGATGTTCATGTGCCACCCCTGTTGCCGCATGCGCCCTTGCTGAACTGACAATGCGCCACCACAAACGCGCGTCAGTCACAGCCCAGGCAATTCCTTACCCGGTTCGCTCGCGTTAGTTCGTGCATGAAATGGTGCTTCAAGCCTGAAAGGGCCTGAGGCGCTCCGAGGTTTTGTCCGGTTGCCATCCCGGACGGGCCTCGTTGTGACTGGAGTGCACATGAAACGCATGCTGATCAATGCCACGCAGCCCGAAGAGCGGCGCCTGGCGATTGTTGACGGACAAAAACTGCTCGACTTCGAAACCGAAATCGAAGGGCGCGAACAGCGCAAGGGCAACATCTACAAAGCCATCGTGACTCGCGTCGAGCCCTCGCTCGAAGCCTGTTTCGTGGATTACGGCGAAGACCGCCACGGCTTTTTGCCGTTCAAGGAAATCTCGCGCCAGTATTTCAAGGACGGCGTCGAGGTTCGCTCGGCCAAGATCCAGGACGTGATCAAAGAGGGCCAGTCCCTTTTGGTTCAGGTCGAAAAGGAAGAGCGCGGCAACAAGGGCGCAGCCCTGACCACCTTTGTGTCGCTGGCCGGCCGTTACCTGGTGCTGATGCCCAACAACCCACGCGGTGGCGGTGTGAGCCGTCGCATCGAGGGTGACGACCGCGAAGAGCTCAAAGAGGCCATGGATCAGCTCGAATATCCCAAGGGGATGAGCCTGATCGCCCGCACTGCAGGCATTGGCCGCAGCGCTGCAGAATTGCAGTGGGACCTGAACTACATGCTCAAGCTCTGGACCGCCATCGACGGCGCCTCCACCGAGGGCAAGGGCGCTTTCCTGATTTATCAGGAATCGTCGCTGGTGATTCGCGCCATCCGCGATTACTTCACCTCCGACATCGGCGAAATCCTGATCGACACGGACGACATCTACGAGCAGGCCAAGCAGTTCATGCTGCACGTCATGCCCGAGACGGCCAACCGCGTGAAGCGCTACCGCGATGACGCGGCGCTGTTTGCCCGCTTCCAGATCGAGCATCAGATCGAGACGGCCTTCAGCCGCACGGTGAACCTGCCGTCGGGCGGTGCCATCGTGATCGACCACACCGAAGCCCTGGTTTCTGTGGACGTGAACTCGGCTAGAGCCACCCGTGGCAGCGACATCGAAGAGACCGCCACCCGCACCAACCTGGAAGCCGCCGATGAAGTGGCCCGCCAGATGCGTCTGCGTGACCTGGGCGGTCTGATCGTGGTCGACTTCATCGACATGGAAGAAGCCAAGAACCGCCGCGAGGTCGAACAACGCCTGCGCGATGCGCTGCGCTTTGACCGTGCCCGCGTGCAGTTCAGCACCATCAGCAAGTTCGGCTTGCTGGAGATGTCGCGTCAGCGTCTGCGCCCTGCCCTGTCGGAAGGCTCGCACATCACCTGCCCACGTTGCAACGGCACGGGCCACATCCGTGACACCGAATCGTCGGCGCTGCAGATCCTGCGCATCATTCAAGAAGAATCGATGAAGGACAACACCGCCGCTGTGCACGTGCAAGTGCCAGTGGAAGTGACCTCCTTCCTGCTGAACGAAAAGCGCACCGAGATCACCAAGATCGAACTCAAGCAGCGCGTGACCGTGCTGCTGGTGCCCAACCGCCACCTCGAGACGCCCAACTACAAGCTCGAGCGCCTGCGCCATGACGACCCTCGCCTGGAAAACATCCAGGCCAGCTACGCCATGGTTGAAGAGGTGGAAGAAGACGTGGGCATCACGCGCCGCGAAAAGAACGTCAAGCCCAAGCAAGAGCCGGTCATCAAGGGCGTGTTGCCCGACCAGCCCGCTCCGGTGGCGCCTCCCAAGCCAACGCCTGCGCCCGCCCCGGTGGCTGCTGCGCCCGTTGCTGCCCCGGTGGCAGCGCCTGCGCCCAAGCCTGCCTCTGGCGGCTTCTTTGGCTGGATCAAGAGCCTGTTCAGTTCGCCTGAGCCGTTCACCGCCCCGCCCGCGCCTGCCCCAGTGGCTGCCCCTGTGGCCCCTGCGGAAGGCGAAGGCCGCGACGGCAAGGGTGGCCGTGGCCGCCGTGATGGTCGCCGTGGCGAAGGCCGCGGTGAAGGCCGAGGCGAGCGCAGCGAAGGCCGCGGTGAACGTGGCGAAGGTCGCGGCGACCGCGGTTCGCGCAATGGCCCACGCGGCGAGCGCACCGAACGCCCCTTGGCCGAAGGTGAGACCCGCGAAGAACGCTCCGGCCGTGGCCGACGCCCAGCACGCGACGAGCGCGCTGGTGTGGAAGTGCCCGGTGGTGTGACGGCTGAGGCCGCACGTGAAACCAACCGCGATGGTGGCCGTGACGGTGGCCGCCGCCGCCGTGGCCCGCGTGAGGCTGGCGCCGAGGGTGCAAGCGAGGCACTGGACACCAACCCAGTTCAAGGCTTGAGCGCAGACACCGGCACTGGTGGCAGCGAAGAAGCCCAAGCTGAGGCACGCGAAGGCAATCGCCGCCGCCGTGGTGGCCGTGGCCGTGGCCGCGGCGCCGAAGGTGAAGGCAGCGATGCCAACACTGAAGCCCAAGGTACTGAGCGCACAGAAGCCACCGAAGGCAACGAAGCAGCGGAAGCTGGCGACGAGGGTGGCCGTGGGCGCCGCGGACGTGGAGAGCGTGGAGAACGTGGTGGCGAGCGCAACCGCCGCGGCGAGCGTGGTGGCGAGCGTGGCGAACGCCAGGATCGCCGTCCCGATGCTGCCGAAGGTGAACCCACACCCGCCGAATCCGGCCTGACGCTGGCCCTGCCCGTGACTGACGACATTGGCACCGGCCCCTTCAGCCTGGCGCCAGCGCCTGCTGCAGCCGAACCAGTCGTCGCCGAGGCTCGCGCCGAGGTGGTGGCACCTGTGGTGGCGTCACCCGCCGTGGTCGAAGCAGCTCTGCCTGCACCAGTTGCACCGGTGGCCCCTGCGGCCGTGGTGGAAGCGGCACAAGCTGCTGCGCCAGTTCCAGTGACACCAGTGGCTGAGCCCTTCGTGTTGCCCATGAGCGACCTGAGCGCCTTGGCGCAACAAGCAGGTCTGGAATGGGTGAACTCGGACGCTGACAAGATCCGCGCCGTGCAAGAAGCCATTGCCGCTGAACCCAAGCCCGTGCACGTACCCCGTGAGCGCAAGCCTGCGGTGGTGCTGGACGAAGGCCCGCTGGTTCTGGTCGAAACGCGCAAGGACCTCAGCCAGGTCAAGCTGCCCTTCGAAGACGTGGCTTGATGCCCACTTTTGAAGCAGGCCCGGGTTTACCTGGGGCCTGAAACACAAAACCCCGCCTAGTGCGGGGTTTTTTATTAGGGGGTTTTGTCCAAAGTTCGTTCAAGCCTGATTGTATGTTTTTTGACATTACATATGATTCTGCACATTAAACGAACAAGAACAGCGGAGTTCACCTCAACCACCCACCTGGCGTCCAGGTGTGCACATGTCAACCTCGGAATTCATGCAGGCGCTGCTCAGAGCGCAGTTCGGGCTCACCGCAGGCTTTCACTTCCTGTTCGTGCCGCTCTCCATCGGCCTTTTGCTGTTCGTGTGCCTGTTGCGCACCGTGCATGTCCGCACAGGCAAGGGCTCTTATGGCGACGCCGCCCAGCATTGGCAGCGCTTTTTCCTGGTGACCTGGGCTGTGGGCATTGCCACCGGCTACCCCCTGCGTGGGCAGCTGCAAGAAAACTGGGCCAACTACCTCAGCACCGCTTCGGTGGTGTTGGCCGAGATCTTCAAAATCGAAGGTGCCATTGCACCGTGGATGTTCGCCTCGGTGATCTTGCTGGCGGTGGCCAGCCGCAAGCTGCCAGCTCTCATCAGCATGATGCTGAGCTGGTTCCTGCTCGGCCTGATGGGCTTGCAGGCCCTGACCATCCTGTCGGTGAACGCCTGGATGCAATCACCTGTCGGTGTCGAGTTTGACCGCGGCAGCTGGCATGTGACCTCGCTGGCGGCCGTGCTACTGAGTGAAACTGCCCTGCACAAGTGGGTGCACACGCTGGCCGGCGCCATGTTGTGCGGCACCTTCTTCGTGATCACCGCCAGTGCCATGCATTTGCAACATGTGCGACACCGCCGTGCCGCCAAGGCCTCTGTTTACATGGCTTGCTGGGTGGGCCTGGCAGCCGTGGGCGTGACACTGCTCAGCGGCCATGAAAGCGCTGCTTTGACTTCGCGCACGCAGCCCATGAAGTTCGCGGCCTACGAGGCGCATTGGCAAGCCGAACCGGGTGCCGCCTCCTGGGTGGCCTTTGGTGTGCCCGATGAATCATCTGGCAACAACGCGCACGAGGTGTCCGTGCCCTATGTCATGTCGCTGCTCACACCCGGCAGCGAGCCCCCACCCGGCATCCTGGACCTGGAGCACGGCTACGCC
>JBEANX010000492.1:0-4941 GCA_041165245.1 Pseudomonadota bacterium | reverse complement strand
CACTGCGCTTGACCTCGCGGTCACGGCGCTGGATGTCGGCCAACTGATCCTGCGCCGAAGGCTCGGCAGCGCCGTCGCGTGGCGCACCAGCCTCGAAGCGACCTTCGCCGCGGCCTTCTGGGCGGCCATCACGCCCAGCACCGCGGCCACTGCGGCGGCGGCCACCTTGCTCAGGCGCGCCAGCTACCTGGCCTTCACGCACCAAGCGGAAGTCGATCTTGCGGCTATCAAGGTCAACGCGGCTGACTTGCACGCGCACGCGCTCACCCACCGCATAACGAACGCCGGTGCGCTCGCCCCTCAGCTCCTGGCGCGCTTCGTCGAACTTGAAGTAATCGCCACCGAGTTCGGTGCTGTGGATCAAGCCCTCGACGAACAGGCCATCCAGTTGCACGAACAAACCGAAGCTGGCCACCGTGCTCACAGAACCGCCATATTCCTCACCCAAGCGCTCGCGCATGAACATGCACTTGAGCCAAGCCTCAACATCTCGCGAGGCCTCGTCGGCTCGGCGCTCATTGGCGCTGCAATGCACGCCCGCCGTTTCCCAGGCCTGCGCCTCTTCGGCCGACATCTTGGGCTTGATGCGCGTTTTGGCCTTGGTAGGCGCCGCAGGCAGGCCCTTGGAGGGCTTGCCCTTCTTGAAATTGCCCACCGACGACACCACAGGCGGCAGCACCATGCCGTAACGATCACTCAGCAACAGCGCCTTGATCACACGGTGCACCAGCAAATCGGGGTAGCGACGGATCGGGCTGGTGAAGTGCGTGTAGGCCTCATAGGCCAAGCCAAAGTGGCCACTGTTGATCGGCGTGTAGATGGCTTGCTGCATGGAGCGCAGCAACATGGTGTGGATCTGCATCGCGTCAGGCCGCTCTTTGGTGGCTTGCGCAATGGCCTGGAACTCACCGGGCAAGGGCTCTTCACCCAAGCTCAAGCCCAACCCCAAAGCCTTGAGGTAGTTCTTGAGGATCTGGCGCTTCTCGGGCGTGGGGCCCTCGTGCACACGGTAGAGCGAAGGGTGCTTGCCCTTTTCTATGAACTCGGCCGAGCAGACGTTGGCCGCCAGCATGGCTTCCTCGATCAAACGGTGCGCTTCAGTGCGCGTGCGCGGCACGATCTTGGCGATGCGACCGTTGTCGTCGCACACGATCTGCGTTTCGGTGGTCTCGAAATCCACCGCACCACGCTGCGCCCGGCCCTTGAGCAATGCGCGGTAGACGTCATACAGGTTCAGCAGGTGCGGCACCAACTCGGTACGGCGCGCAGCCTCGGGCCCCTTGGTGTTGCCGATGATGGCCGCCACCTCGGTGTATGTGAAGCGGGCGTGCGAACAGATCACCGCCGGATAGAACTGATAGGCATGCACCTCACCACTGGCATTGACCAGCATGTCGCAGACCATCGAGAGGCGATCCACCTCAGGGTTCAGCGAACACAGACCATTGGAGAGCTTCTCGGGCAGCATGGGGATCACGCGGCGCGGGAAATAAACAGATGTGGCGCGCTCATAGGCATCGCGATCCAGCGGCTCACCCGGCTTGACGTAATGGCTCACGTCAGCGATAGCCACCAGCAAGCGCCAGCCATTGGGCTTCTTGACACGGCCGATGCAGGCGGGCTCACAATAAACGGCATCGTCAAAGTCGCGGGCATCTTCACCATCGATGGTGACCAGCGGGACATCGCGCAAGTCAATGCGCCCCTTCATGTCAGCTGGGCGAACCTTGTCAGGCAGCTTGGCCGCTTGCGCCAGCACATCGTCGCTGAATTGATGCGGCACCTCGTACTTGCGGACTGCAATTTCGATTTCCATGCCCGGGTCGTCGATACCGCCGAGGACCTCGGAAACTCGCCCCACTGGCTGCGCATGAAGCGAGGGCTTTTCGGTGAGCTCCACCGCCACCACCTGCCCCGCCTGTGCATTGGCCGTGGCCTTCGCAGGAATCAGGATGTCTTGCCCAAAGCGGCGATCTTCAGGCGCGACCAGCCAAGCGCCGCCCTCGTGCAACAAACGGCCAATGATGGGCGTCTTGCGGCGATCCAGGATCTCCAGGATCTGGCCTTCCGGTCGCCCTTTGCGGTCATAGCGCATCACCTTCAGGCGGACGCGGTCACGGTGCAGCACCGAGCGCATTTCCTGGGGCGAGATGTAGATGCTGGCCGAGCCGTCATCGCTGACGACAAAGCCGTGGCCGTCGCTATGCCCCTGCACGGTGCCTTCGATCTCGCTCATGAGATTCACTGAAAATGTTGTCTTGCTTGTCATGCGCGTGATTTTGATGCTATAGTTGCGTTCTTCGCTGATCACAGCGAAGAAAAAGAAGAAAGGCAACAGCCAGTGGCTGGAGCTGAAATTCTTGAAACAGTACCTGCCCAGGTGGCGGAATTGGTAGACGCACTAGTTTCAGGTACTAGCGGGTAACTCCGTGGAGGTTCGAGTCCTCTCCTGGGCACCAAATGCGAGCCGCATGATCGAAAGGTCATGCGGCTTTTGCATGTCTGGCCCAAGGCAAAAGATGGGAGTCTGGCACGTTGGCCTCTTGGGGCTTCAACGAGCCCACACCCCTTGCTGGCAATGACCCGTGCCAGCGGTGCGTGCGGGGGAACAAGAAACTGCATGTCTGCAGCGTACATCAATGTCAGCACAGCAAAGCCACCGAGACACAATGAATGGCGACGCGCATGGGCGTGGACACGTCCTCGCCACACCTTGATCCGGCAGCAGCAAGATTTCCTCGAAAATTTTTAAAAGCACGCAGTGCGTCAAAAAATGCTGTGCTATAGTCATGGTCTCGACACGTTGCTAGCGCAGCGATGTCAAAAAAAGTACCTGCCCAGGTGGCGGAATTGGTAGACGCACTAGTTTCAGGTACTAGCGGGTAACTCCGTGGAGGTTCGAGTCCTCTCCTGGGCACCAATGTAGAAACCCTGCTTCAGCGATGAGGCAGGGTTTTTTACTTTGCAGCACTAGAAATCACGCAGACAAACAAAAGCGCCCCGAAGGGCGCTGATGGAACGCGAACCCAGGGCAGGTTCAGGTCTTGACCGTTGGTTCGTAAGACAAGCCGCCGGTGATGTAATCAATCAGGTGCTGAGCCACAGCCCAAGGCTCTTTCTGATAACGCTCCCCCACCACGGGCGACGAAGCCAGCAAGCGTGAGCTGGCCAAGCCATGGATCAAATCAACGATCGCGAACAAGCACTTGATCTGAAGCGACTCCGGGCTCTGATTGGGCATGGCTGCCTCCAAGTGAGGCTGGATGCGCATGAAATAGGGCCACAACATGCCCTCGACCATGCGAAAGCCTTTTTCGTCGGCCTGCCATGTCATGCGTGACAGGAAACGAATGGACCAACGGCCCGTGTCTGAGGTTGCATACGCCATCACAAAGGGCATCACGGCGGCAGAGACCACTTGGCGCGCCTGAAGCGGCCCCTGCAGTGCCGCGGCGTCCAGCTCGGTCAAAGCGGCATCCTGGCTGGGCAAGAGCAGTTGCGCAACATGGGCCAGTACCGCCTCAATCAAGCCTTCCTTGCTCTGGAAGTAATACTGCACCACGGACTGGTTGGACTGTTGCGCCTCAGCCGTGATCTGACGAAGGGAGACGCCCTCGATCCCATGGCGAGCGAACAATCTCAAGGCCGACAAGACCAGCAGATCGCGGGTCTGGAGGTCAGCCTTGGCAACACTCACATCGTCTTGCGCCTTGCCACTGGCGCGCACAGCAGGTCTTGGTTCAGAAGCCATGGGTCACACGTGGAGGGCAAATGAGGTGAAGTGATGCCTGCTCAGAGCGTGTGCCGCTTGAGCAAGGCCTCAGGGCGAAGGGTGTCGTAATCTTCGAAAGGTTGATGGATCCACGGGCTGGTCGGCAAGGTGTCGACGAAGTAATCCGGCGTGTAGCTGGACACTCCCTTGACCCAGATGACGGCCGAACGCAGCTCCGTGATGGCAGGAATGGCCTTGAGCCGATCCACCACGGCGTCCAAGGTGACACCTGAATCAGCCAGGTCATCCACCAACAGCACACGGCCTGCCAGCTCGCCCTTGGGCATGGTGATGTACTTGGCCATGTCCAGGCGGCCTTGCAGCGTTCCACCGTCATCGCGGTAAGAGCTGGTCGACATGATGCCCAAGGGCTTGTCGAAAATGCGCGAGAGCACATCGCCAGGGCGCATGCCACCACGAGCCAGACACAAGATCTGATCGAACTGCCAGCCAGAGGCGTGCACCTTCAAAGCCAGACGCTCGATGAGCTGGTGGTATTCGTCCCAGGATACGTACAGGTGCTTGCCGTCGTCGGTGAGCATGAGGCGATTCCTTTGATGGTGCAGTGTCAAGTGCTGACCTCAACCCTTGTACGGGTGACGCAGCAAGATGGTGTGATCACGGTCAGGGCCGGTGGAGACCATGTCGATGGGCGTGCCGATGAAAGCTTCGACGCGCTTGAGGTAAGCACGGGCATTTTCTGGCAGCTCGTCCCATTGGGTCAGGCCGAACGTGGTGCCTTCCCAGCCGGGGAAGCTTTCATAGATGGGTTCGCAGTTCACGATCTCGTCGGCATCCAGGGGCAGGATGTCGATGCGTTCGCCATGCAGCATGTAGCCGGTGCAAACCTTGATTTCCGTGAGGCCGTCAAGTACGTCCAGCTTGGTCAGGCAGATGCCGGAGATGCCGTTGATCAGCACCGAACGCTTCAGGGCTGCCGCATCGAGCCAGCCGCAACGACGTGCACGGCCGGTAACCGTGCCACGCTCCTGGCCCACAGTGGACAGGTGGTAGCCCACGGTACCTTCCTTTTCCCACTCCAGTTCTGTTGGGAAAGGACCACTGCCCACACGCGTGGTGTAAGCCTTGGTGATGCCCAGGATGTAGTGCAGCTTGTCAGGACCCACACCCGAACCAGCAGCGGCATTGCCAGCCACGCAGTTGCTGGA
>JBEANX010000491.1:0-3172 GCA_041165245.1 Pseudomonadota bacterium | reverse complement strand
ACTGCTGGCCAGAAAGTGCTGGGCATTGCCCGGCGTAGCGCTGCCAACGGCCAGGACTTGGAAGTGACGGCCAAGGGGACCGCTGTTGCGGAAGCTGGTGGCGCCTTCGCGCTCGGCAGCGCCCTGGCCATGGATGCATCAGGCCGTGTGGTTGCTGCCTCGCCCTTGCAGGTTGCGGCTGGTGCAACAGCCGTGACGTCCACCCTGGCATCGGGTTCCATCTTGACCGGTGGCGACTTGCCTCAATACATCGTCGGTTTTGCGCTGCAGGCGGCTGCCGCTGCAGGCGAGCTGGTCGAAATCCTCATGAACTGATCAGCAGATCAGTTCCACCAAACACTTTCACTAGGAGATTCACATGCCGGTAACCAATGCGGGCGCTCGCGTCATTGATCCGATCCTGACCAGTGTGGTCCAGGGCTACAACACGATGGACTACGTTGGGGGCAACCTGTTCCCCGAAGCCCCCGTGCGTGCAGCTGGTGGTCAGATCATCGAGTTTGACCGCGACGCCTTCCGCCTTTACACCAGTCGCCGCAGCCCTGGCTCGGCCACGCGCCGCATCCAGTTCGGCCACGCAGGCAAGCCTTTCGCGCTGCTGAACCACCGCCTGGAAGGCCAGATCCCCCGCGAGCATCAACGCGATGCGAGCGTGGTAGCTGGCATCGACATGGGCAGCCGTGCGGCCACCAAGACGATGAAGGCCCTGCGCCTGACGTTGGAAGTGGAGCAAGCGCAGATGGCCTCCACCCTGGCCAACTACCCGGCCACCAACAAGGTCACCCTCGCGGGCTCGACCAAGTGGAGCACGGCCACCGGCACGCCGTTGGCTGACATCGATGCTGGACGCGAGGCCATTCGCCAGCAATGTGGCCTGTACCCAACCGTGCTGATCTTGTCGGCCGTGGCCTTCAATGCTTGCAAGAACAACCCCAACGTGGTGGCCCGCTTTCAGTACAACGGCGTGGCTGGCACTGACGCCAGCATGATCACGCCGCAAATGCTGGCTGGCCTCTTCAACGTCAAGAAGGTGGTGGTGGGCGCTGCGGTGTACTGGAACGACGCCAACGTCGTGCAAGACATCTGGGGCAACAACGCGATCCTGGCCTTTGTGCCCGAGGGTTCGCTGGCCGACGCCGAAGAGCCCAGCTATGGCTACACCTATGTGATGGAAGGCCACCCCGCTGCTGAAGAGCCCTACTGGGACAACAACACAGCGAGCTGGGTGTACCCAGTGACCTTTGAGCGTGCCCCTGTGCTGTCGGGCATCACCGCAGGCTATCTGATCCAGAACCCATCTTGATGGTGATGGCGCCGGGCTCTGGCCCGGTGCCCTTGGTTGATCCGTTTTCAAACTCTTTTCATTGAGGATTCACATGAAGCTCAAAGCTCTGTCCCCCATTCGCCTGTCGCCCGAAGAAACCCTGGCGGTTGGCGCTGAATTCACCATTGACGACGATGTCGCGGCCAAGGAGCTGATCGACAGCGGCGCTGCCGAGCTGGTGCCCGAAGCCGAACCCGCCGCCAAGAAGCCTGGCAAGGCTGCCTGATCTGGGCTGAACCATGAGCTACGCCACCGCCCAGGACTTCATCACCGAGTTCGGCCTGACAGAGGCCACCCAACTCTTGGCCGATGAAGAACAGTTGCTGACCGCTGATTTGCTCAAGGCGGCGGTGGCTGGCTCATTCCCCGGTGGCACACCCGCTGCTGACCAGGCAGCGGGCAATGCCGCCAAGCTGCGCCTGGAGCGCAAGCTGACATCGAGCACTTCGGTGATGGATGGCTACTTGCGTGCAGTGATGGCGCTGCCCCTGCCAGCTGGGCATGCCAGCGCGGGCGTGTTGATGGAGTGCTGCCTGGCCTTGACCCGATGCGCCCTGGCCGACGACACCGACAACGCGACGGAGCGCATGGACGATTGCTGCAAGACCTGGCGCACATGGTTGCGTGATGTCTCCAGCGGCAAGGTGCTGCTGGTGGCCGCTGACGGCACGGCTGCGCCGCGCAAGTGCCGTGTGTTCAGCGGGCCGGTGGTGTCGCAGTTTGATTGGCAGGGCTTTGGCAGGGGGACGCCATGACAGGCGCAAGCCATGAACGTTCAGGCGTTCGCCTGGCCATTGAGTTTGATGACCAGGCCATCCAGGCGCATCTGGCCAAGTTGGTCGCTGCTGAAAAGGGTGGTTTCAAGGCTGTTCGCCGCGAGGTGGGTGCCTACATGCTGGGCCAGATCCAGGATGCATTTGACAACCAGAAGCTGTTTGATGGCTCGGCCATGCCTTTGTCGGAAGCGGCCAAGGGTGGCGTGATCTACAAGCGCATCAAGGAAGGCAAGCGCAAGGGCAAGTTGCGCAAGGTGACGGTGAAGCCTCGCAAGACGCTGATCGACACGCGCAAGCTGTGCCGCAGCTACACCTACAACCTGACCGGCCAAGCCGGGCTGGAGGTGGGCTCTGACATGGTGTACGCCGCCGTCCACCAGTTTGGTGGCGAGACTGGGAGCCGCAAGGGGCGATTCAACATGGTGGCCCGGCCTGTGGTGGGCATGACCGACGATCACAAGGCATATGTGGGCGATCTGATGTTGGCCGAGCTGCGGAGGCTGACATGAGTGCGGTGGTGCTGCTCCAGCAAGCCCAGCAGTGGGTGCGCGATGGCTTCACCGCTGCCGAGGTGCGAGATGTGAAGCTGTATGGCGGCGAGTTCTCGGCTGAAGAGATCCCATTTGAGAGCTACACCTGCCCAACGATCATGCTGGCCGTGCTGGGCTGGACGCCTGGGGGCTCACGCCTGCTGACAGGCAAGCATGTGCGCACGGCCAGGATGGCCGCGTTCGTGGTTGTGAAGCATGCCAAGCGCGACCAGCGGATGCTCGCCGCCATGCGCTTGGCGGAGCGCCTGAGCGTGCGCATGCGTCTGTGGAATCCTGACTGCACGGGCTTGCCCGTGTGCATTGCGCCGTTGGATGACGACGCACGGTGCGAGAACCTGTATGGCCGCGCTGTGGACAAGAAGGGCCAGGCCCTTTGGCTGGTGGACTGGGAACAGGCCGTGATGCCCTTGGTGCCGCAGCCCCAACTCTTTGATTTGCTGGCCGTGGAGGTGAACAGCCATGGCCGTGCCTCAGTGCCTGGCGCCTCTGTGCCTGGCACCGCTGTGACCGTAACCCAGAGC
>JBEANX010000490.1:0-3061 GCA_041165245.1 Pseudomonadota bacterium | reverse complement strand
CGTTGTTCAGCGTCGGGGTGGTGATGGACTTGATCCAGCAGCAGCGCGCAGTACATGGCCAAGGCGCGGCCACCTTCGGCATAGGCCTTGGCGGTGAGCAGCATGCGGCGCACATCGGGGTGGACGATGATGGGGTCAGCTGCCAGCTCAGGGTGCTTCGGGCCGGACAGGGCACGCATCTGCACGCGGTCCTTGGCGTAGGTCACAGCGTTCTCATAAGCGACTTGCGTCAGACCCAGGGACTGGTTGCCCACGCCCAGGCGGGCGCCGTTCATCATCACGAACATGGCCATCAGACCACGGTGCGGTTGGCCCACCAGGGTGCCCACTGCTTCGTCCAGAACCATCTGGGCCGTGGCGTTGCCATGGATGCCCATCTTGTGTTCCAGGCCACCGCAATAGATGCCGTTGCGCGAACCGAGCGAGCCGTCGGCGTTCACGTTGAACTTGGGCACCACGAACAGCGAGATGCCCTTCGAGCCAACGGGTGCGTCAGGCAGGCGAGCCAGCACCAGGTGGATGATGTTCTCGGCCATGTCATGTTCACCGGCCGAGATGAAGATCTTGGCGCCGGTGATCTTGTAGGTGCCGTCGGCTTGGGGTTCAGCCTTGGTGCGCAGCAGGCCCAGGTCGGTGCCGCAATGGGGTTCGGTCAGGCACATGGTGCCGGTCCACTCACCGCTGGTCAGCTTGGGCAGGTAGGTCTTCTTTTGTTCGTCTGAGCCGTGGGCTTCCAGGGCGGCGTGTGCACCATGGCTCAGGCCAGGGTACATGGTCCAAGCCTGGTTGGCCGAGTTCAGCATTTCATACACGGCCTGGTTGACCAGCATGGGCATGCCCTGGCCGCCCCACTCAGGATCAGCCGCCAGTGCGGACCAGCCGTTTTCGGTGTACTGCTTGTAGGCTTCCTTGAAGCCATCGGGGGTCTTGACTTCGTGCGTGGTCTTGTCCAGCACGCAGCCTTGCACGTCGCCCACCAGGTTCAGGGGGGCCAGCACCTTGGAGGCAAATTTGCCGCCTTCTTCCAGCACCGCGTTGACGGTGTCGGCGTCCAGATCGCCGTAGGCAGGGATCTTCTTCAGTTCGTCAACAGCACCCAGCAGTTCGTGGATGACGAAGTGCATGTCGCGCAGTGGTGGGTTGTAAGTAGGCATGTCAAAGCTCCACGGTAGAAAAGTTCGCCAGGGCCACCATAGGCCTGACGTGTCAGTGATTCACAAGGTAACGGTCGTCAAAACTACGAGGGCTGCAAAACCCCAGGCTTGGCCGCGCCAGGCGCGACCGATCCAGTGAGTGGCCTGGGCGCGCCTGCAGCGTAGTACTGCAGGACGCGCTCAAAGCCCACACGGGCCCGATCCACCGCGCCATCGGAGCGCAAGAAACGCGCGTCGTGGTGCAGCGAGAGGATCAGGCCATGGATTTCAAAGAGCATCTGCATCGAATCGGTGTCCAAGCGCAAATGGCCCAGGTCAACCGACTGGCGGATGGCGCGATCGAGCGCGCCATGCCACAGCAGCACCATGCCGGCCAGCGCGTCGCGCACAGGGCCGGGGCGGTCGTCAAACTCGACGGCACCGCTGATGTAGATGCATCCGGAATCGATTTCAGTGGCCACCTTGGCCACCCATTGTTCAAACAGCGCGCGCAAACGCGGCAGGCCGCGCGCCTCGGTGATGGCGGGGCGGAACACCTCGGTCTCGAAGCGCTCGTGGTATTCGCGGATCACCGAGATCTGCAGCTCTTCGCGCGAGCCGAAGTGGGCGAACACGCCCGACTTGCTCATGCCCGTCACTTCAGCCAGCGCGCCCAGCGACAAGCCTTCGATGCCCATCTGGGAGGCCAGGCTCAAGGCGGCGTCCAAGATGGTGGCGCGCGTCTGCTGGCCTTTCTGAGCGGCACCCGCACGCGAACGGCCACCTTCGGGGGCGGCTTTGGCGTCAGGGAGGTTGTGGGGCAGGCTCACGGCAGTTCAGTGCAGAATAAAACGAACGATCGTGCTATTTTGCAGAAAACTGTGACACCTGTGTAGGCTGAACCCACATTTTTTTGCGGTTTTTTGCGCGATCGGTCTCGAAAACGCCGTCAAAGAACGCGAACCGATGAACAAAGAGCGGGCAAACCCGGGGCCACATGCCCACCTTCCGGGAGAACTGTTGCTCTGCATCACCCACCACCGCAATGAATGGTTGAGAAAGTCACACAAGCAGGCTATCTTGTAGAGGCGACGCCTGAAAAGGCATGACGCTGACGCTTGGGTTTGTGTGGTTTTCGTGGGGTCTCTCCAACCTGGAGGCAAGATGGACGTGCTGCAGCTTGACGTGTCGGGCCGTCCGCAGGCTTGGCTATCGGTCAAGGAAGCGGCGCTGCTCTATGCCAACGATGGCGTTGCCTGGACTTTGGGCGACCCCTTCGTGGTGCTTCGTGGCGGCATGCAACGCCGCACTGGCGTGCAATCGCGCCTGGAGCTCCACCCCATCGTGGCCGCCCGCGGCACCATGCCCAGCAGGGCCTGGCGCACCGAGCCATCGCTCTCCAACCCCAAGCTGTTTGCGCGTGACAGGCACATGTGCGCCTACTGCGGCGAGCGTTTTCATTTCGACCACCTCACCTGCGAGCACATCACGCCCACCTCACGTGGCGGGCAAGACACGTGGAAAAACTGCATCACGGCCTGCCGCAACTGCAATGGCCGCAAGGGCAACCGCACACTCACCGAGATCGGCTGGCAGTTGCACTACCTGCCCTACACGCCCAGCCTGCATGAGGACATGATCTTGCGTGGGCGGCGCATCGTGGCCGACCAGATGGAGTTCTTGTTGGCCAGCGTGCCGGCGTACAGCCGCTTGCGGCTGGCTTGAGGGCACGAGCGAGGCGCAAGCCTCGACGCGCACTGCTTTTCAAGCGCCCATGAAAAAGCCCCGCAGCGCAATGCCGCTCAGATAGCGCTGAGCGGCTTTTTCTTTATGGGGTAGTGAGTCTTGGTCATGCGGACTTCGCGTGTGTAGCGCCGCTGGGATCTGCGTGGCGGTAAAACGTAGCGGCGGATGTTTTGCCGCATGGC
>JBEANX010000489.1:0-11769 GCA_041165245.1 Pseudomonadota bacterium | reverse complement strand
CTACCAGCTCTTTTCGCACTCCGACCAGAGCCGAGAATGGCAAACCGGTGTGGCCGATGCGCAAGTGCCCACCGGCTGGCTGGGCCGTGCAGGGGACGCGCTGCAAACGCTCAACAACAGCAAGGTGTCGATCTGCATGTCCCTGGGTGGCAACAACGCCATCCAGATCGGCAAAGACGTTGTGCAGTACCAGCTCACCACCAAAGGCCCCGTGCCCATCAACGCCCTGGCAAGCCCTTACGGCGTCAAAACGCCAGCCTTGCAAAACATCCTGACCAGTGAGACCCGCGTCAACCTCATGGAGCGCGAGCTCACACGCATCGCACGAAGAGCCATCACCAATGAAGCCTTGATCCGCGATGCCATCGCGCCCACCAGCACACTGGCCGACTTCCCAGGCGGTGGGTTGGGCGCGCAACTGCGAATGGTGGCCCGAATGGTCGCCGCACAAAGCACCCTGGGCCAGGCCCGCCAGATCTTCTATGTCAGCCACGGTGGCTATGACTTCCATGCCGACTTGCTCGAGAACCAAGCCGCCAAACTGGCCGAGCTCGATGTGGCCTTGGAGCAATTTCAACAACAAATGGCCTTGCTCGGCGTGTCAGACAAGGTGACGACCTTCACCATGTCAGAGTTTGGTCGGGCGCTTCAATCCAATGGTGCGGGCTCGGACCATGGTTGGGGCAGCCACCACTTTGTGCTGGGTGGCGCGGTCAAGGGCCAACAGGTTTATGGTCAGTGGCCCGATGTCAAACTCAAAGGCGCGGAAGACGCGGGGAACGGCCGCTTGATCCCGACCACGGCCGTGGACAGCTATGCCGCCACCTTGGCCACGTGGTTGGGCGTCAAACCCGATGCACTGGACACCGTCTTGCCCCGGCTGAACCGATTTGCCACCCGGAACTTGGGTTTCATGAACGCCTGAGCGTCCACCCACCTGCAGGCCATCAGCCACAACAAAGCCCCCGACCAGCGGGGGATATTGCCCACCCCAGGTTCACGCCTGACGACGTTGGCGCATGGCTGCACCCACCAGTGCCAAGCCCACAAAGGCCAAGCCCGAGCTGGTGGGTTCCGGCACCGGCGTCAGGATCGCGCGGATCTCGCCGCCGGAGAAGCTGCTGGAGTGCAAGTTGAAATAGGCCTTGCCTGCGTCCAAGCCGGCCGTCAGTGCGTTGAAAGCCGAGCCCACGGTGCCACCGTTGTTGGTGATGTAAGCAGCGTTGTACGAACTGGCCAAGGCCATGTTGAAGGTCTGGTCATAGCTGCCAGCCTTCACGCCCGTGGGAAAACCGGCGAAAGTGGGCGTCGTGGTGGCAACGCCTGTGTTGGCGCCTGGCAGGGTGCAGCAATGGATGTGAGCGGCCGTGACCGTGCCAAGCAGGCCCGAAAACGACGCCTCAACGCGCATGGTCACCAAGTCAAAATCCAAGGTGACTCGGACCTCGCCCATGCCAGGTGTGGACGCTGCAGGCACTTCGCTGCTGCCCAGCAGCTGGCCAAAGTAAACCGATTCATGGGCCACGGCGGGCGCCTGAGCCAAGGCACAAGCGGCGAGGGTGGCCGAGGCCAACAGGGTGCGAACATTCATGGGGGGCTCCTGAGTGAGAAGCATTCGAGACATTCAAATGCGCGTTCGTTGTACGAACAATGCGTGTCACGCCACCACATGAGAAAGGGGTGGTCCATGAGCCCATGGAACCACCCCTTCGGCCACCGCATGCCTGGCAGCTAGGTGCCAAGCCGATGCAAGCCTTGGCTCGTCACCGAGCCCATGTCGCTTCAACGGGTTTAAACAGCATCCTTCGCTGGTTGGCGTTCAACGCAATTTTCCCCGTTCCTCTCGAATCCACCTTCACACCGTCTTGGTCGATCACAGTGGCACATGAGGTCCACGGACACGGCACGCTGACACCGACGTTCGACATGTTGTAAACCATGGCGGTATAGGCGGTTGGGTCAAAAAGATTCGTAGCATTCAATCCAGTGACCTTGTGGACGCGAACGGAATCAAGGTAGGTGGGGACATTCAAGGTGTTCTTGAATGCCAACATGGAAGCGCCGTCCGCACGGTCGGGCTTGATGAACCGTTCAACCCATCGTTGCTCAAGATCTGCCCCATTGCCGCCCAGGGAATAAGACTTGTCAAGCTCAGACACATACCCATTGCCGGCATATGCCTTGTCCACAAACAACGTCTTCAGCGAACTGCCAGGCGCACCTTGAGCCAAATACTCCATGTAATACACAGAGGAACCATCAACCGCAAAGGGATTGGATATCAAGGTGCTGTCAGCCACATTTTCAACGAACTTCAAACAAGGTCCGATGCAACCACCAACACCGCTGACAGTCACAGTCTTAGAAGTACCGCTAGTTGGCAAATTCACAAACCAACCACCAAGCCCACCTGTCGTCGAGAACTCACCGTTGCTGATCAAATTGCTGCCGAACACGGCGGTCGTGGCGGCGTTGACCAATTTTGGTTTGACAGGTTTCTTCACGTTCTCCGTGGCGACCACGCCGCCGGCGGAGATTTTGGACAACCATTCACCCAAACCCAAGGAGTTGACACTGAACGGCGCTTGATTGGTTTCAACAAACCGCCACATCGTCGATTTGTTCCCCGCATCGACCGTGACGTTCTCAGTCACTGTGTTGGCACCAGCACCCTTGAACAAAAGGCTTGGGTCTGAAAAATGAAGCCAGCTTTGCGCAACGCCCGCCTTCAACACCGGCAATGCATTGGCCACCGAACCCGCGGGCAGCACATAACGCCTCAAGGCATGAAGGGTATTTTGCTTGACGATGTTTGACTGCAGCATTCCAGGCAGCTTGGTGTCATCACTGGCCTCAAATGCTGCCCCAGCTGCCGAATGGACCCAATTGCCAATGACCTGATTGTTTTTGCCCTGGTTGAGCAGGATGCCCTTGCCAACATTGTCGATCACATTATTGTTCACTTTCACCGAACTGGTGGCGCCATCAAGGTAGATGCCCACCACAGAATCGGTGTTGACTTCGTGGCTGCCCTGATAGTCTCCCGCCCCGTTCAAGACCACATTGTTCGCGACCGTTGAAAAGCCTTTTGCACGAGGCTTAGGGACACCCTTGGCGTCAAAGCCGTTGAACGCGTATATCCCACCGCAATCGGCATAGCGCAAGCAGAAACTGCTCACGGTGTTGCCTGTGATGGTCTCTGCATTCCCTGCAGCATCAGGCACGTTTCCAAACACCAGGCCCATGAAGGCGCTGCCTGTGATCTCGTTCGCCAACACCTTTCCACCTGGTGAACGAACGTACATGCCATACCGAACATCCTTGGCTCTGTCGTCCATCCCAGTCGAACTGATTATGTTAAAGCTGACCGTGGCATTGCTGGACTGCACGTAGATGCTGCCACCGCCACTGTTATCCACATTGTTATAGATTACATTCGCCCCGTACGTTGACTCTGCTTGAAGCTCCGAACAATTGGGGTCAAACTCCGGGCCCACGTACACCGCATAATGATCACTGCACGATCCAAGTTCACCCAGTGCCCCGAAAGAAATGATCGAATCATAGAGCGTAAAATTTGTGCTTGATCTCACGTTGACCGCATGATTGACACCACCGACAACCTTGATGCCAGAAATGCTGACATTCGCCACATTCCGGACCGTCACAGCATCATCATCAACGGCCAAGCGCAACTTGGTCGGGGGTTTTGCCCCGACGCTGGCACCCATCATGTAAAGAGATTGCGTGGCTGCATCAAAATACCACTCTCCAGGTGCATCAAGCATCCACAGCTTATTTTCAAGGATGAAGCCATCGCCTGCTGAGAATCCCTGGGGCAGGCTTTTGATGGACAGCATGTTCCCGCTCATGCCACTGACAGTGGCCGCTTGCCTGTGCCACAAGGCATCGCGAAGTTGAACCACCGTGTCAACCAAATCATTCCCCGACAAGGCAACAACGTCAGTGGGAGAGACAAGGATGGAAGCCCTGCTTGTATCAACACCCTGTGCCAGCGCAAAATTGTTCCGCGTTGCCACAGCATTTGGATAACGTGCCAAAGGGTAGGCCTTGGCATCATCAAATACCGCTTGAGGCACTTTTTGCACCAGCACGCTTTCGGCGGCTGTTAACTTATAGACAAAATAACCCTTGCCAGAAACTGCCAGCCAGTTGATGTTGTCAAGTCTGACAGAACCGTTGATCACCGGTTTGTTCGTCGAAGGACATTCGACACCGTTGTAAGGAAACGCCTGTATCGATACATTCCCCAAGCTCTTGGATGAGTCGATCACCAAGGGACCTTGCCACTCGCTTCCACATGCAAGATTGATGGTGTCACCAGCACCGAGAATATTGCCTAAGGCAAAAATTCTCGCAATGGACTTGAATGGCTTCGTCGAAGAATTGTCTGCATTTGCGTAGGAATCAAGCCCACCGTTTGCAGCAACGTACCAATCTTTTGCGTTGATGTCTGGATGAAAGAAACTGGTTGCTGCCAAAGCAACAAACGTCCATTTGAATTTCATGTCAATGCTCCCTAGTTGAAGTTTAAACACGACAAGAAACAGGGCCTGAAGAACCCAATGAACCACCTGCCCTGTTATTTCGTGTCATTTTGAATGCGTTTGGATTTTGCAGAGCGTTCAAATCCAAACCATGCGTGAAAACCCTCGCTGGCATGAAAAAAGCCCCCGACCAGCGGGGGCTTTTGCAAGGCGCTTGATGCGCCTCAGCGGGGGGCTCAGGCCTTCTTGCCAGCACCCTCGATGCTGCGGTTGATCATCCACTGTTGGGCGATCGACAGCACGTTGTTCGTCAGCCAGTACAGCACCAGGCCGGCCGGGAAGAAGAAGAACATCACCGAGAACACCAGGGGCATGATCCACATCATCTTGGCCTGGACAGGGTCCGGCGGCGTGGGGTTCAGCCAGGTCTGGATCACGCTGGACAGCGTCATCAGCAGGGGCAACGGGCCCAGTGGCAGGTTCAACAGGGGCAGGTGGCCAAACAAGGCGTCAGGTTTGGCCAAGTCCAGGATGTAAGTCCAGGGTGCCTGGCGAATTTCGACCGAGGCCAGCAGCACGGTGTAGAGCGCGATGAAGACCGGGATCTGAACCACGATGGGCAGGCAACCGCCGATGGGGTTGACCTTCTCGTCGCGGTAGATCTTCATCATCTCTTGCTGCATCTCTTGCGGCTTGTCCTTCAAACGCTCGCGCATTTCCTGGATGCGCGGGTTGATGGCCTTCATCTTGGCCATCGAGCGGTAAGCACTGGCATTCAAGCCGTAGAAAGCCGCCTTGAGCAGCACCACCAAAGCCACGATGGACCAGCCCCAGTTTTGCAGCACCGAGTGGATCAGGTGCAGCAGCCAGAACAAAGGCTTGGCCAAAATTGTCACCCAGCCATAATCCTTGACCAGCTCCAGGCCAGGGGCGATGACTTCCAGCTTCTTTTCTTCCTGGGGGCCCACGAAGAGTTGCGTCTCGCTGGCCTTGCTCTGGCCAGGCGCCACCTCGCCCAACGGGAACATCATGCCCACGGTGTAGAGGTTGGTGCCCACCTTGCGAGCGAAGAACTCACGCGGGGCCTTGGCCGTGTTCAACCAGGCGGCAGCGAAGTAATGCTGCACCACGGCCACCCAGCCGTTGTCGGCCGACTTGGCAAAGTCAGCCTTGCCATCTTCGATGTGGGCGTAGTCGACCTTCTGGAACTTGGCGGCTTCTGTGTAGAAGGCTGAGCCCGTGTAGGAGGTGGGCGCACCCATGAAGCCGGAAGACGCAGGCACCGTGCCGTCACGCTGAAGCTGCACATACCACTGCGGGTTCACGCTGGCAGGCGAGCCGTTGATGACTTCTTGCTTGACACCCACCACATACGAATCGCGGGAGAAGGTGTAAGTGACTGCTCGCTTCACACCGTTCACGGGTGCAGATTCCAGCTTGAGCACCACCGCAGAAGCGCCATCGGGCAGCTCGCGCTCTTTGGTGAGCACCGTCATGGGCGTGGTGTGGTCAGGCAAGGCACCCGTGCTGGCGATCAGGCCCGTCTGGGCGATCTCGGTGTGCGTGGCCGTCTGGTCGAGCACCTTGATGAACTTGCTGGTGTCGTCCTGATCGGTGTGCTTGAGCAGCTCGAGCTTGACGATGCTGCCGCCCAAGGTGTCGACCGTGGCGCGCACCGTGTCGGTTGAGATGACGACCAGCTCACGCGGCGCAGCCACGGGGGCCGAAGCCGCTGCGCCAGGCGCCACCGCTGCCTGCGTCGCCGAGGGCACCGCCGCGGAGGCCGACAGCGCGGCAGACGCCGCCGAAGCCGCATCCGCTGCCACCGCCGATGCCGTGGGGGCTGGCGAGAACATGGAAGGCTGACCGGTGTGGCGCAGGTAGCCATCCCACAACATCAGCAGCGAAAAGCCAAAGACCGACCACAGGACGGTTCGACGCAGATCATTCATGAGTGATGACGCTCACTGGAAAGGAAGGAAAACAAACGAGGCTTGTGCTCAGGGACCGGGTCATGCCCGCCCGCACACCCTGGGTGGCAACGCAACAAGCGCCGCCCCGCCAGGTAAGAGCCGGCCCAAGGGCCATGACGCTCCAAGGCCTGCAAGGCATACAAAGAACAAGTGGGGTTGAAGCGGCAGTTGGAGCCTAGCCACGGGCTCAGGAAAAACCGATAGCCCTTGACCAGGCCCATCAAGAACCGCTGAAGCAGCCACTGAACACCCAAGCCCACGGCGCGCATCATGCCTTGCCCTCACGGGGCCCACGGCGACACGTCGCCAGAACCTCGAGGATTTCGGCGCGAACCGCCTGCTTGAGGGTGCTGGATGCAGCGCTGGGGTAATCGACCTTGAGCCAGGGCGATTTCAAACGCAGGACCCAGTTACCCACGGGGCGCTGCTCGTGCAACCATCCAGCGGCCTCGAGCTCAGGCGCGCTCAAACGCCACAACTCGCGCGCCTGATGTTTGATCAGGGAGCGGGTCACGGAACGGCGTGCCATTTTCTTGGGGATGACCAAGCCCAGGCGCCAAACCCGAAGGTGAGTGCGCACTTCATCCACAGGCTCGACCTCATCGAAGTGGCCGCCTGTTGACAACTTGGCCTGAACCGACGCTGGGCGCTCCAAAGAGGGCACTGCAAAGTGCACCGAAAAATGCGCACTGCGGGCCACCGGGCGTGTGCCCAAGGCCTGCTGAAAATCTGCCGACACCAAGCGCGGCTTCAAAGCCAACGGGCTTTTGCTGCGATTCAAGGTGCGAGAAGAACCAGTCATGACACCAGCGGACAGGTGGGGTGCACCCAGCACGCAAGAGGGCCAGGCACCAAAGCAAAAGGCTGCCCGAGCGGGCCCGGCACACAGCCAGACACCGACAGACAGCCTGTGAGGCTCAAACCCTCAAACCCTGCCAGCCACCAAAGCAGCTGCAGCGCCCAAGGCTTTGGAACCAGAGACCGAGCTCAGCCTCAGACGGCCAGACGCTGGCGGCCCTTGGCGCGGCGAGCGTTGATGACCTTGCGGCCACCCTTGGTCTTCATGCGCACGAGGAAACCGTGGGTGCGGGCGCGGCGGGTCTTGGAGGGTTGGTAAGTACGCTTCATGATGAATCCTTCAGACTGCTCTCATGGCGTCCAACCAAGCCTGGCAAGTTTGCCCGGTGGCCTTCAGCGCTTTCAGCAGCCCTGTGTCGATGATCTTTTCAAGATCAGGTTTTATAAAGTTCCGACCGCTCATGAAACGATTGCCATGAACTCACGATGTAGCAAAGGATTGCTCGCATCTTGTCGAACACGCGATTACAGCAGACTCTGATCGCCCCGTCAATGCTTGACACGCCCAAGCCAGGGGCTCGCTTGGGCTGAAGCGCCATGCCAAGCCCCAGTTTGGCACCGCCGCCACACGCAAACCAGGGGGAACAAGACCTGCGAAAGTGCGGCCCAAGAGGCGCCATCAAAATCTGTGGATAACCTGTCTGCAAGTGCCTGCATTCGACTTAGAATCGGCGGCCCGAAGAAGGACTTGTCCACACCATGAGTGTCGCCCCCGCTGTCCCCGAGCTCCCTGCCAGCGCCTCCCTGACCGAGGGTGGCCCTGACCTGCAGGCCTTGTGGTCTCAATGCCATGACCAGCTGCGTGCAGAAATGCCCGAGCAGCAGTTCAACACCTGGATCAAGCCCCTGCCGCAGGCCGAGGTCTCGCTCGATGGCGACACCCTGGCCGTGAGCCTGAAGGTGCCCAACCGTTTCATCCTCGACTGGGTGCGCACCCAGTACAGCGCCCGCCTCGAAGCCATCCTGACGGACCTGGCCCAAGGGCCTGTTCGGCTGGACATCAGCCTGGGCACCCGCGCTGCGACTGGGCGGCCTGTGGGCAACATGCTGCCGCCCAACGCGATGGGGCGCACCTTGCCGCCCAATTCCCTCTCGCACCAGAGCGCCCAACATGCCAGCCATGGCGTGCCACAGCAGGCGCCTCACAGCCAGACCCATGCGCGCCTGGCGGCCCGTCTGCACCCCAACCACGACCCAAGCACCTTGGCCAGCGAGCTTGGTGCCCACCCCATGCGCCCAAGCGCCGGGCCGCACATGGTCACCATCGCTGAGGCTGGGCAACAACCCAACAGCCCGGCGCAAGGAGGCCCCTATGGTGGGGTTCAGGGCCAGCAAGTCCATGTGCAAGCGCCTGGCGTGCTCACGCACCGCCGCGGCGGCGACAGCTCACAGGTCATGGGCCTGAACACCGCCCTGACCTTTGACAACCTCGTGCCCGGCCGCGCCAACCAGATGGCCCGCACAGCCGCCCTGCACGTGGCCGGCAGCCCCGGCCACATGTACAACCCACTGTTCATCTACGGTGGTGTGGGCCTGGGCAAGACCCACTTGATGAACGCCGTGGGCAATGCCCTGCTCAAGGACAAGCCAGACGCACGGATCTTGTACCTGCACGCTGAAAAATTCATCAGCGACGTGGTCAAGAACTACCAGCGCAAGACCTTTGACGAGCTCAAGGCCAAGTACCACAGCCTCGATTTGCTGCTGATCGATGACGTGCAGTTCTTCGCCGGCAAGGACCGCACCCAGGAAGAGTTCTTCAACGCGTTCGAGGCCCTCTTGGCCAAGAAGGCGCACATCATCATGACGTCGGACACCTACCCCAAGGGCCTGGCCAACATCGATGAGCGCCTGACCTCGCGCTTTGACTCGGGCCTGACCGTGGCCATCGAACCGCCCGAGCTGGAAATGCGCGTGGCCATCCTGATCAAGAAGGCCGCGCTGGAGGCCATCGAGATGCCCGAAGACGTGGCCTTCTTCGTGGCCAAGAACGTGCGCGCCAACGTGCGTGAGCTCGAAGGCGCCTTGCGCAAGGTGCTGGCCTTCGCCCGTTTCAGCCACAAGGACATCAGCATCAACCTGGCCCGGGAGGCCTTGAAAGACCTGCTGAGCATCCAGAACCGCCAGATCAGCGTCGAGAACATCCAGAAAACGGTGGCCGACTTCTACAAGATCAAGGTGGCCGACATGTACAGCAAGAAGCGCCCAGCCAGCATCGCCCGCCCGCGCCAGATCGCCATGTACCTGGCCAAGGAGCTGACGCAAAAGAGCCTGCCTGAGATCGGAGAGCTCTTTGGCGGACGTGACCACACCACCGTGCTGCACGCTGTGCGCAAGATCGGGGGCGAGCGGGCCAAAGACACCGAGCTGAACCAGCAATTGCACGTGCTGGAGCAGACGCTCAAGGGCTGAAGAGGCCCTGAAGCCCCCAAACCAGAGGCCCAGGCCTCTTTTTTTTGAACCCTGTCAAGCAACAACCCTGTGGATAAAAAAAGGACAAACACCCCCTTGTCCACAGGCCAGGCCTCAACGCAGAAGTTGTTGTCTGTTGTCCCCAATTGCCCAAGGGCAGTCACCCACAGGCTTGTCCCGGGGCTAAATGCTTGATAGAACAGGACAAAATAGCGTTGTTCACAGAAAAGTGCCGCCTTCTACTACAACGACCACTTTGAAAGACTGAAATGATTGTGTTGAAAGCAGCTCAAGAAAAAGTCCTCGGCGCCCTGCAATCAGTCAGCGGCATCGTGGAACGTCGTCACACCCTGCCGATCCTGGCCAATGTGCTGATCCGCAAAAAGGGTGCGATGCTTGAGCTCGTCTCCAGCGACCTGGAGATCCAGATCCGCACCACCGCGCAACTCGACGGCGACGACGCCGACTACGCCACCACCGTGGGCGCCAAGAAGCTGGGCGACATCCTCAAAAGCCTGCCCAGCGACCAATTGATCTCGCTGACCAGCAACCAGAACAAAGTGACCTTGCAAGGCGGCAAGAGCAAGTTCGTGCTGCAAACCCTGCCGGCGGAAGATTTCCCGCTGGTGCAAGAGGCCGCTGATTTCGGCCCGGCCTTCAGCGTTCCGCAAAAGACGCTCAAGATGCTGATCGGCCAGGTGCACTTCGCCATGGCGGTGCACGACATCCGCTACTACCTCAACGGCATCCTCTTCGTCGCAGAAGGCAACAGCCTGACCCTGGTGGCCACCGACGGCCACCGACTGGCCCTGGCCCAGGCCACGCTGGATGTCGACATGCCCAAGCAGGAGGTCATCCTTCCGCGCAAGACGGTGCTGGAGCTGCAGCGTTTGCTCAAGGACGACGGCAAGGGCGAGGAAGAAAAGCTCATCGAGATGCAGTTCGCGGGCAACCAAGCCAAGTTCCGCTTTGGTGAGCTGGAGTTCGTGACCAAGCTGGTCGAGGGCAAGTTCCCCGACTACAACCGCGTCATCCCCAAGAACCACAAGCACCACATCACCCTGGGCCGCACCACTTTGCTGGCCTCGCTGCAACGCGCGGCCATCCTGACGTCGGAGAAGTTCAAGGGCGTGCGCATGAACTTCGCGCCCGGGCTTTTGAGCATTGCCTCGAGCAACGCCGAGCAGGAAGAGGCCAAGGAAGAGCTCGAGATCGACTACGGTGGCGACACCTTTGAGATCGGTTTCAACGTGGGCTACGTGATGGACGTGCTGGCCAACATGAGCCAGGAGATGGTCACTGTGTCGCTGCACGACGCCAACAGCTCGGCCCTGATCACCAACCCCGAGTTCGAAGGCTTCAAGTACGTCGTGATGCCGATGCGGATTTGAGGCCACACATCGGTTTGGCCAAATGAGCTGCCCCTTGCCACAGGGGCTAGAATGAGGGTCCCGCATGGTGTCATGTCGGGGCCTTTTCCATTTCTGGGCCGTCCAACGCGGGACCCACCTCACCGGCGCCTGAACCCATGACCGAAGCCACCACCCCCGACAATCAGCCCGACCAACAGCCTCCAGCCGTTGTGCCGCAAACCGAGGCTCAGATTTCGGCAGGTTATGGCGAAGGCAGCATCCAGATCCTGGAAGGCCTGGAGGCGGTGCGCAAACGCCCCGGCATGTACATCGGCGACACGTCGGATGGCACCGGCCTGCACCACCTGGTGTTCGAGGTGGTTGACAACTCCATCGACGAGGCCCTGGCTGGCCATTGCGACGACATCGTCGTGACCATCCACACCGACAACTCCATCTCGGTGACGGACAACGGCCGCGGCATTCCGACCGGCGTCAAGATGGACTACAAGCACGAGCCCAAGCGCAGTGCTGCTGAAATTGCCTTGACCGAGTTGCACGCCGGCGGCAAGTTCAACCAGAACAGCTACAAGGTCAGCGGCGGCCTGCACGGCGTGGGCGTGAGCTGCGTCAACGCGCTGTCGAAGTGGCTGCGGCTGGTGGTGC
>JBEANX010000488.1:0-5430 GCA_041165245.1 Pseudomonadota bacterium | reverse complement strand
CCTGGGCGACTACACCTTGACGCGCCGCCACCGCTGGCTGGGCTGGTTGGCCACCGGGGTGATGGGCCTGGCCGTGCTGGCCATGGCGCAAGCTTGGCTGAGCTCGTGGCTGAACCCGTGACAGAGCCCCAGTGCCCACTGAACCCATGACAAATCGCTCCACCCGCATGCCCAAGCAACACAAGCCCAAGGCCCACAGACCCGTCACAGGCCACCGCGCGACCAAGCATGCGCCCACGCTCTGGGGCCAGTTGCGCGAGCGGCCCTTGCTGGTCAGCGCAGGCCTGCTCGGCCTGTGCGTGGCGCTGCTGGCCCACAGCCTGAGCAGCATGCATGCCGTCACGGCAGGCATCATCGGCTGGAACGCCGGGGCGCTGCTCTACATCGCCCTGGCCAGCTGGATGATGATGCGCTCCACGCAAGAGGCCCTGCGCGAGCGCGCCATGCGCCTGGACGCGGGGCAAGGCGTGGTGCTGGTCATGGTCGTGCTGGCGGCCCTGGTGAGCCTGGCGGCCATCCTGGCCGAGCTCGTGGTGGCCAAAGACTTGTCAGGCGCCAACCGCTACATCCACATCGCGCTGGCCGTGTTGACCATCTTGAGCTCGTGGGCCTACACCCACCTGATGTTCGCGCTGCACTACGCGCATGACTACCACCTGGCCTTGATGCGAGGCGAAGATGGCGGCCTGGGCTTTCCCGGCACCGAAGCGCCTGACTACGGTGATTTCATTTACCTGGCCTTCATCGTGGGCACCTCGGGCCAAACGGCCGATGTGAGCTTCACCTCGCGCCACATGCGCCGCATTGGTTTGCTGCATTCGGTGTTGGCGTTTTTGTTCAACACCTCGCTGCTGGCCTTGACGATCAACATCGCGGCCAGCTTGTTCTGAGCTTTCAAGCACCAGAGATCACAGGCAGGTCACGGCCATCTGGGCACGGTCGGTGTCGGTGTCCAGCCAGCCCACCGCATGGTTCCAGGCCTTGGCGGCAAAGTTGAAAGGCTTTTGCGGCTCACCGGCCAAGCGGTCATTGCGGCCTGAGGCTCGGTGCACCTCGTAGCCCTTGGGGCACAGGCGCTCGGCCTCGGCGACCACCTCTTGCATGCTTGAGGCACGCAACTCGTACGAGCGCACCGAAGGCGAGGGGCCCACAGCCTGGCTGCTCACGGCCACGCAGCCGCTCATCACAAGGGCAGCACCAAGCGCACTCAAAGGAAGGACATGCCTGCACTTGGCCCGCCAGCCTTCATCACACACATGGGCCATCGCTCAACTCCTGCAGCCCGCATGACGCACGGGGCCTGATGCTCAGCAATGTGCCAGCACAGCCTGCCTTCGTGGCGTCAAACAGGGGCGCCAAGCGCAGCTTGTTCAAGCGCTTTCGCACACGCAACTTGGTGCAAGATCACGTGCCACGGGTGCTGTGGGTGCCATGCAGGGGTTTTTGCTGCCGATCTGCTTGCGATTTGCTGACTTGAGGGCCACAAAGTCAGGCGCCTGACAGTCGCGCCAGGCCACGGCATTTAGCATGCGGGCCACGCATCCAGTGCGCACCAAGGGGTCGCGCAACCACGAGTGAACACGCCATGAAAACGCTCCAAGAACAGCTCAGCAAGTACGCCGGCTACCACCGCGACCGCCGCAATGTGTGGACGCATTTCATCGGCATCCCGCTGATCGTGGTGGCGCTGACCACCTTGCTGTCGCCGCTCACGCTGATGGGCATCCCCATCGAGATCAACGGGCACCCCGGGCTCTTGCAAGTCAGCGTGGCCACGGCCTTGGTGCTGATGGCCTCGGCCTACTACCTGTTGCTCGATGTTCGCTACGGCCTGGTCATGCTCTTGCTGCTGGCACTGGCCGGTGCTGCGGGCGAGCAAATCGTGCTGGCCAGCGGCTCGTGGTGGTGGGCCAGCGGGATGGGCCTGTTCGTGGTGGGTTGGGTCTTCCAGTTCATCGGCCATCACTACGAGGGCCGCAAGCCCGCGTTTGTGGATGACCTGATGGGCCTGCTGATCGGGCCCCTCTTTGTCGTCGCAGAGGCCGGCTTCCTGATCGGCCTGCGTCGCGATGTGGAAGCCCATGTGGTGAGCCAAGCGGGCAACCTGCGCTGATCCGTTTTTCGAAGCGCCCGCATGGTCGACAATCGCGGCCATGCCACCCAAGCCCGACGCGCCGCGCACGCCCTCCATCGACAACAAGCCATTGCCACGCGGCATGACCTTGGTGGCAGGCCGCTTCGTGCCCCGCCTGACGCTGCAAACTCTCACCCGAGGTGATGGTTTGCTGGGCATGCGAGCCGTGCCCGGCTTTGGCCCTCGCAGCAGTGCAGTCACCATCGCCCGCATCGTCTGGACGTACACGACCGACAGCGGCTTGAAGTGGGAATGCCAGCCTCCCAAGCGCATCCTCAATGGGCGGGGCAAAAGCACCGAGTTGCTCAGCGGCTCCTTCGGCCGCAGCGAGCTCATGCAGCGCGACATCGAGCGCGAATCTGACGCCCACGACGCCCTGTGGGGCAGCGGTCTGCGCCCCTTGCCTGCCGAGGCCTTGCAATGGCGCCACCCGGATGCGGGCGAGGCCTATCAGCAGGTCTGGAGCCTGCCCGAAGAGACCCACTTCGCCGACTTCTGGGCCGACGTCGTCCCCAGCTTTCAAGCCCAAGGCTGGTCGGTCGTGGTCTGGCCCGGCTTTGCGCACCTGAGCGTGCCCATCGAAGCCTGGCGCCTGCTCATCGACGAAGACACCGGCAGCGAGCAAGGCCGCGAATTGAGCGCGCCCTTGGGCCCGCGGCCTGCTGAAGTCGCCCCCTTGCATGCGCCGCGCAGGCAAGGCTCATGGATGCTCACCCTGGGCGTGGATGTCGACGGCGAAAAGCTCGACCTCGCGCCCATGCTGGCCGATTTGCTCAAGCGCGATGCCCGCTGGCTCGATGCCCGGGAGATCGCCAACATCGCGGACGACGCCGTCGTCAACCTGCGTGCCCCGGGCGGGCGCCGCATCGAGGCCCCCGCTGCGCCCATCAAGGCCATCTTGGGCGCCATGGTCGACCTGCTCACCGACCCGCAACGTGGCGCCCACCGCGAAGGTCCGCTGCAGTTGTCGACCTGGGAGGCGCACCGCCTCGAAGCCCTGCGCCAAGGCCTGGCCGACACCGCACCGCAACGCGCAGGCGCACACGGCCAATGGCAACTGCAAGGCCACCAAGGCTTGAGCCAACTGGTGCAACGCCTGCAAGGCGCGGGCACACCGCCCCCCATTGACGACGCCACCCTGGCTGCCATCGGCCTGCAACTCACGCTGCGCCCCTACCAGCGCCACGGCGTGGCCTGGCTGCAGTATCTGCGCGAGCACCACCTCGCAGGCATCCTGGCCGACGACATGGGCCTGGGCAAAACCGCCCAGGTGCTCACCCACCTGCTCATGGAAAAGCACGCCGGCCGCCTCGCACAGCCCGCGCTGGTCGTGCTGCCCACCTCCTTGATCAGCAACTGGGAGGCTGAAAGTGCCCGCATCGCGCCCAGCCTGAAAGTGCTCACCTTGCAAGGCAGCGACCGCAGCAAAGCCTTTGCGCGCATGGCCAGCCACGACGTCGTTTTCACCACCTACCCACTGCTGTGGCGCGACATCGATGTGCTCGCCCGCCAGGCCTGGCACCTGCTGATCCTGGATGAAGCACAAACGGTCAAGAACGCCGGCAGCCGCGCCGCTAACGCCATCCGCAAGTTGCAGGCCGAGCACCGCCTGTGCGTCACCGGCACGCCCTTGGAAAACCACCTGGGCGAACTCTGGGCGCACTTCGACTTCCTGATGCCTGGCTTCTTGGGCGAGCAGCGCAACTTCACCCGCCTGTGGCGCAAGCCCATCGAGACCAATGGCGACACGGCGCGCGCCGCCTGGCTGGCCCAGCGCGTGCGACCCTTCATCTTGCGACGCCGCAAAGAAGACGTGGCCACCGAGCTGCCACCCAAGACCGAGGTGATCCGGCGCGTCAAGCTGGAAGGCCACCAGCGCGACCTGTACGAAAGCGTGCGCGTGGCTGCCGACAAACAAGTGCGCCGTGCGCTGGACAAACAAGGCTTCAGCGGCTCGCAGATCGCCATCCTCGATGCGCTGCTCAAGCTGCGGCAAGTGTGCTGCGACCCGCGCCTGCTCAAGAGCGAAGCGGTCAATGCTGACTTCGATGCATCGGTCGACAGCGCCAAGATGGCCTTGCTGCGCGAGATGCTGCCCGAACTCGTCAGCGAAGGCAGCCGCGTGTTGGTCTTCTCGCAGTTCACCGAGATGCTGGCCCTGGTCGAGCAAGAACTGCACGCCCTGAGCCTGCCCTACCTCATGCTCACCGGCGACACCGAGGTCAGCCAACGTGGCGAGGTGGTGCGCCGCTTCCAGGCCCGCGAGGCACCCATCTTCCTGCTCAGCCTGAAGGCCGGTGGCGTGGGCCTGAACCTCACGGCGGCCGACACCGTCATCCACCTGGACCCCTGGTGGAACCCGGCCGTGGAGCAACAAGCCACCGACCGCGCCCACCGCATCGGGCAAGACCAGCCGGTGTTCGTCTACAAGCTCGTGGTGGAGGGCAGCATCGAAGAGCGCATGCTCGCGCTGCAATCGCGCAAATCAGCCCTGGCCGATGGTGTTCTGGGCAAGGACGGGGCCCACACCACCAAGTTCAGCCAGAGCGACCTGGAGGGGCTGCTGGCCCCCTTGGCCGAGCCCGACGAGGCCTGAACGGGCCAGTTCAGTCCAGATTCCCCCAGGCCTCGCAGCGATGAGAAAATCTGGCCCATGAACATGAGCAACAAGCGACCTTCTGGTGGCCTGGTCTACTCCACCGACCATGGCCGCATGTGCCCCACTTGCCGCCAGCCGCAAGAGGCCTGCAGCTGCAAGGCCGCCTCGGCGCCCAAGGGCGATGGCAACATCAAGGTCAGCCGCGAGACCAAAGGCCGTGGCGGCAAAGCCGTGACCGTGGTGAAGGGCCTGCCGCTGGATGCCGATGCGCTGGCCGCGCTGGGCAAACGCCTGCGCACCGCCTGCGGCAGCGGTGGCACCGCGAAAGATGGCGTGCTGGAGGTACAAGGCGACCACGCCGAACGGGTGGTCGCCTGGCTCGTGGCCGAAGGCTTCAAGGCCAAGCGCTCGGGGGGCTGAGCAGCCCCTGCAGGCATCAGCCCTGCACTTGCTTGAGCAGGGTCTGGGCGTCGCTCACGGCGTAGCCGCCACCCTGTTCATCGTTCAACTGGGTGACCACACCGTCCTTGGCCAGCAGCGAGAAACGGCCCGAACGCAGGCCCAGGCCCTTGGCGGTCAGGTCCAGCGTCAGGCCCAGGGCCTTGGCGAAATCGGCGCTGCCGTCGGCCATCATGCGAACCTTGCCAGCGGCCTTGAGCTCGCGGCCCCAGGCGCCCATCACAAAGGCGTCGTTCAC
>JBEANX010000487.1:0-3758 GCA_041165245.1 Pseudomonadota bacterium | reverse complement strand
CGGGCTCAATCAGACCCGAGACCTCGGCCACGTAGCGTTTGTGCACCTGCCTCAACGCAAACAAGAGGCTCAAGGCCTTTTGCATGTCTGGCCCCTTGGCCATGACGATCAGGCCCGAGGTGTCCATGTCCAGCCGGTGCACGATCTGGGCCTCGGGGCAACGCGCCTGCACCCGGTGGGCCAAGCAATCATGCATTTGCTCGCCACGGCCAGGAACGCTCAGCAAACCGCCAGGCTTGTTCAGCACCAGGAGGTGTTCGTCTTCAAAGACCAGGGGCAGGCCGGTGTCAGGCGGTGGCGCATAACCCAGGAACTGGTGGATGTGATCAGGGCGCGAGCCGACGGTTGCGATCTCCGCAGGGGTCACAGGTGCCACCGCTCCGCCAGCCAAAGGCAGATCACGCTCCACCGCTCAAGCCCTGGCGGCATAACGCCGCGCCATCACCGCACAGACGAACAGCTGGAGCTGGTGGTACAGCATGATCGGCAGGATCAACACCCCCATGGCCGCGCTGCCGCCAAAGAGCAGCTTGGCCATGGGCATGCCCGAGGCCAGCGTTTTCTTGGAGCCGCAGAACACGGCCACGATCTCGTCTTCCACCGAAAAACCCAGGCGGCGAGCCGCCCAACGCGTGAAGGCCAGCATGGGCAGCAAGAACACCACCGCTCCCACCACCGCTTGCGCCAAGAGGCCCGCGCCGTGACGCGACCACAGGCCGTCGGCCACCGAATCGCTGAAGGCCGACCACACCAGCAACACGATCACGCCTCTGTCAAATACCGTGGTGATGGGCTTGATGCGGGCAAAAGTGCTGGCCAGCACGGGCCGCAAGAGGTGCCCGATCACGAAGGGCAGCAAGAGCATCTGCGCCACCTTGAGCATGGTGGCACCGACATCCAGTTTGTGACCGGCCAACTCGCCCGAAGCACCCATGACCAGGCTGACCAGCAAGGGTGTGAGGAACACGCCCAGCAGGGTCGACAAGGTCGCATTGAGCACGGCCGCGGCCACATGGCCCCGCGCCAAGGCTGTCATGGCCACCGAAGACGAAACGGTGGACGGCAACACAGCCAGGTAGAAAAACCCCATGAGCAGGTCATGCGGCATCCAGCGGCCTGCGGTGGCAGCCAAAAGCGCCCACCACAGAGGGAACAACACATAGGTGCAGCCTTGCACCAGCAGGTGCAGCTTCCAGCGTGTGGCGCCTTGTTTGAGGCTGTCGGTGGACAAGCCCATGCCGTGCAGGAAAAACAGCAGGAACACGCCCACGTCCGTGACCCGGCCCAGATGCAGCACACCCTCACTGCGGCCCCATTGCGGCAGGAAGGACGCCACCAGCACAGCCGCCACCATGGCCAGCAGGAACCAGTCCATGGCACCACGGGCCGGTCGCTGGGGCGCCTTGGGACGCGCGCGCGAAAGTGGGAAAGACATCAGGAAAAATCCGGTATGACAGGGCACGCACCAAACGGCATGCATCCTGCGAGAATGAATTGTCTCAAACCCCTGGAGGACCTGCCATGGCACGTGCAAAGTCAGTGAAATCAGCGAGCGCTCACCCCTTCGCCCAGACCTTGAAACGCTACAAGACGGCCTCGGGCAAGGTCATCCAGTACCACTCGCTGCCAGAGCTGGCCAAGGCACACCCGCACATCCACAAGCTGCCGGTGTCGGTGCGCATCGTTCTGGAATCGGTGCTGCGCAACTGCGATGGGCTCAAGGTCACCCCCGCGCACGTGGCCGAGCTGGCCAACTGGCAGGCCAAGGCTGAGCGCACGGCCGAGATCCCCTTTGTGGTGGCCCGTGTGGTGCTGCAGGACTTCACCGGTGTGCCGCTGCTGGCCGACCTGGCCGCCATGCGCAATGTGGCCGAAGGCCTGGGCAAAGATCCCAAGCGCATCGAGCCCCTGGTGCCGGTGGACCTGGTGGTGGACCACTCGGTCATGATCGACCACTACGGCACCAAAAAGTCGCTCGACCTGAACATGAAGCTGGAGTTCCAGCGCAATGCCGAGCGCTATGAATTCATGAAATGGGGCATGCAGGCCTTTGACACCTTCGGCGTGGTGCCGCCAGGCTTTGGCATCGTGCACCAGGTCAACCTGGAGTACCTGGCGCGGGGCGTGCACATCGGCAAGGACGGTGTGGCCTACCCCGACACCCTGGTGGGCACCGACAGCCACACCACCATGATCAACGGCATTGGCGTGGTGGGCTGGGGCGTGGGTGGCATCGAGGCCGAAGCGGGCATGCTGGGCCAGCCGGTGTACTTCCTCACGCCCGATGTGGTGGGCATGGAGCTCACGGGCCGCCTGCGCGAGGGCGTCACGGCCACCGACCTGGTGCTGACCATCACCGAGATCCTGCGCAGCGCCAAGGTGGTGGGCAAGTTCGTGGAGTTTTTTGGCGAGGGCACGGCCAGCCTGCCCCTGCCCGACCGCGCAACCATAGCCAACATGGCGCCCGAGTACGGCGCGACCATGGGCTTTTTCCCGGTCGACGACAAGACCATCGACTACTTCAAGGGCACCGGCCGCAGCAAGGCCGAGATCGAAGCCTTCGAGGGCTACTTCAAGGCCCAGGGTCTGTTCGGCGTGCCGGGTGCCAAGGGCGCCTCCAAGTCCTTGGCCGAGATCGAATACTCCAGCGTGATCAGCCTGGATCTGGGCACGGTCACGCCCTCGTTGGCAGGCCCCAAGCGCCCTCAAGACCGCATCGAGATCGGCAAACTGGCCAGCAACTTCACCGAGCTGTTCAGCCAGCCCACCTCGGCCAACGGCTTCAACCAGCCGGCTGACAAGCTGGGGGGCGTCTACACCACCAGCAATGGCGTGGACATCCGCAATGGCGATGTGCTGATCGCGGCCATCACCTCGTGCACCAACACCTCCAACCCGGGCGTCTTGCTGGCGGCGGGGCTGCTGGCCAAAAAAGCCGTGGAGGCAGGCTTGCGGGTCAAACCCCACGTGAAGACCTCGCTGGCCCCGGGCTCGCGCATCGTCACCGAATACCTGGAAAAAGCCGGCCTGCTGCCCCACCTTGAAAAGCTGGGCTTCAACGTGGCCGCCTATGGCTGCACCACCTGCATCGGCAATGCGGGCGACCTCACGCCCGAGATCAACGAGACCATCACCAGCAATGACCTGATCTGCGCGGCGGTGCTGTCGGGCAACCGCAATTTTGAGGCGCGCATCCATCCCAACCTCAAGGCCAATTTCCTGGCCAGCCCGCCGTTGGTGGTGGCCTACGCCATTGCAGGCAATGTCACCCGCGACCTGATGACCCAGCCCGTGGGCCAGGGCAAGGGCGGCCGAGACATTTACCTGGGCGACATCTGGCCCAGCAGCGAAGAAGTCCACCAGCTGATGAAGTACGCCATGGACGCCAAAGCCTTCAAGGCCAACTACGCCAAGGTCAAGACCAAGCCGGGCAAACTGTGGGAGGCTACCAAGGGCGTCAAGGGGCAGGTCTACAGCTGGCCCTTGAGCACCTACATCGCCAAGCCACCCTTCTTCGATGCGTTCGAGCCCGTGCCCAAAACCGCCAGCTTGGGCGTGAGCAAGGCGCGGGTGATGGCCCTGTTTGGTGATTCCATCACCACCGACCACATCTCGCCCGCAGGCTCGATCAAAGAGGCCTCACCCGCTGGGCAGTACCTGGTGGCGCACGGTGTGCAAAAGGCAGACTTCAACAGCTATGGCTCGCGCCGTGGCAACCACGAAGTGATGATGCGAGGCACCTTTGCCAATGTGCGCAT
>JBEANX010000486.1:0-4586 GCA_041165245.1 Pseudomonadota bacterium | reverse complement strand
CCCTGCGTGAAAGAGCTGCCCGAGTTCAGCGCCTTTCACAAAGCGCAACTTGCGGCCCCCAAAGGCAAGGGCGTGCAGGTGCTGGGCTTGGCCATCGACGGCCCCACGCCCGTGCGCGAGTTCCTGGCCAAGACGCCCGTGAGCTTTCCCATCGGCCTGGCAGGTTTTGGAGGCACCGAGCTGGCCCAGGCGCTGGGCAATGCCAGCGGTGGCCTGCCCTTCACGGTGCTGGTGGACGCCCAGGGCCGGGTGCGTCAGCGTAAAATGGGCACCACGTCGCTGAAAGACCTGCAGGCTTGGGCCACATCGCTGGCTTGAAAAAAGCCCCTTTCAGGGCCTCCTGCGGACTCCCACATGAGGCGCATGCATTAAGAAAAGCGCGTTTTCTGCGCTCATTTGCGCTTAAACTCTGCGTTCTTCCATTTACTTGGGTCGACCTTTTCGGACACGCACCGGGCCATGCCCACCGCGTGCCACCGGTTGGCCGCCCCAACGACACATGCAGATCCTCGTTCTTCATGGCCCCAACCTGAACCTGCTCGGCACGCGCGAGCCTCAGGTCTACGGTGCCACCACCCTTGAACAGATCAACCAATCCTTGGCTGCCCATGCGCAGTCGCGCGGCGCCCAACTGGCCTCTTTCCAGAGCAACCACGAAGGCGCCTTGATCGACCGCGTGCATGAAGCACGCGTCGATGGCACCCGCTTCATTGTCATCAACCCAGGCGCATTCACGCACACCAGCGTGGCCCTGCGCGATGCGATCGCTGGCGTGGCCATCCCTTTCATCGAGGTGCACCTGTCGAACGTGCACAAGCGGGAGCCTTTCCGCCACCACTCGTATTTTTCCGACCTGGCCGAAGGCGTGATCGTCGGCTTGGGTGCCAGGGGCTACCAGTTGGCCCTGGATGCGGCCATTGACCGCCTGGCGCCCGCCGCTCAGGCTTGAGCCAAGCCTCAAGCCTCCCGCCGCCTTCCCACATTTGCAGTCACGCGGGCCACGAGCCCGCATCACACCGGAGATCCACACCATGGACTTGCGCAAACTCAAAACCCTGATCGACCTCGTTTCTGAATCGAACGTGTCCGAACTGGAAATCACCGAAGCCGATGGCAAGGTCCGCATCGTCAAACAAGGCGCCGCGCCCGTGGCCTATGCCATGCCAGTGGCCGCCGCGCCCGTGGCTGCTGCCGCGCCTATTGCCGCTGCTGCCCCTGTGGTTGCTGAAGAGCCTGTAGAGACCGGCCATGTGGTCAAGTCACCCATGGTGGGCACTTTCTACCGCTCGTCCAGCCCGGGCGCCAAGTCGTTTGCCGAAGTGGGCGATGTGGTCAAGAGCGGCCAAGCCGTCTGCATCATCGAAGCCATGAAGATCATGAACGAGATCGAAGCAGACCAAGACGGCACCATCACCAAGATCCTGGTGGAAAACGGCCAGCCCGTCGAATACGGCCAGCCCCTGTTCGTGCTTGAGTAAGGCGGGGTCTCATCGCCATGTTCAAGAAAATCCTGATCGCCAACCGAGGTGAGATCGCCCTGCGCATCCAGCGCGCATGCCGTGAGATGGGCATCCAGTCGGTGGTGGTGTATTCCGAAGCCGACCGCGAAGCCAAGTACGTCAAGCTGGCCGACGAGGCCGTGTGCATTGGCCCGGCGCCTTCGGCCCAAAGCTACCTGCACATGCCGGCCATCATCTCGGCCGCTGAAGTCACCGACGCCGAAGCCATCCACCCCGGTTATGGCTTCTTGTCAGAGAACGCTGACTTCGCCGAGCGCGTGCAATCGTCGGGCTTCACCTTCATTGGCCCCACGCCCGAGTCCATCCGCATCATGGGCGACAAGGTCTCGGCCAAACAGGCCATGATCAAGTCAGGCGTGCCTTGCGTGCCTGGCTCGGAAGGCGCCCTGCCCGAAGACAACAAAGAAATCATCCGCATTGCCCGCTCCGTGGGCTACCCGGTCATCATCAAGGCCGCAGGCGGTGGTGGCGGCCGTGGCATGCGCGTGGTGCACACCGAAGCGGCGCTGATCCATGCCGTGCAGACCACCCGTGCAGAAGCTGGCGCTGCCTTTGGCAACCCGGCTGTCTACATGGAGAAGTTCCTCGAGCACCCACGCCACATCGAGATCCAGATCATGGCCGACACGCACAAGAATGCGGTCTGGCTGGGTGAGCGCGATTGCTCCATGCAACGCCGCCACCAGAAGATCATCGAAGAAGCGCCAGCGCCCGGCATCCCCCGCCGTGTGATCGAGAAGATCGGCGACCGTTGTGCGGCGGCGTGCAAGAAGATTGGCTACCGCGGTGCAGGCACCTTCGAGTTCCTGTACGAGAACGGCGAGTTCTACTTCATCGAGATGAACACGCGCGTGCAGGTGGAGCACCCCGTCACCGAGATGACCAGCGGCATCGACATCGTGCAGATGCAGATCCGTGTGGCCGCTGGTGAGAAGCTGCCCTTCACCCAGCGCCAGATCGAGCTGCGTGGGCACGCCATCGAAGTGCGCATCAATGCGGAAGACCCGGTGAAGTTCATCCCCTCGCCTGGCCGCATCACCACCTGGCACCCGCCCGGCGGCCCCGGTGTGCGCGTCGACTCACACGTCTACACGAACTACTTCGTGCCCCCGAACTACGACTCCATGATCGGCAAGATCATCGTGCACGGCGACACCCGCGAGCAGGCCCTGGCCCGCATGCGCACAGCGCTGTCCGAGACGGTGATCGAAGGCATCCAGACCAACATCCCGCTGCACCGCGAGCTGATGGTCGACGCCAAGTTCATCCAGGGCGGCACCGACATCCATTACCTCGAAGGCTGGATGGCTGCGCGCAAGCGTTGATGCCCGAAGTCCCCACCAGTACGACCTGCCATGCATGAACTCACCCTGTTGTCGACCGAGGCCCAAGTCGACATCCTGACCGACGCCTTGATGGAAGTCGAAGCGCTGTCGGTGTCGGTGGAAGACGCCGATGCCGACACTGAGCACGAAGAAGCCCTGTGGGGCGAGCCCGGCATGCCCGTGGCTCGCGAAGCCTGGCAACGCTCGACCATCAAGAGCCTCTTTCCTGATGAGGCCTCGGCCCTGGAAGCCGCCACCCTGATCCTCGCGCAGGACTGGGCCACCGACATCCATGTGCAGGGCATCCAGGAAGTGGCCGACCAGGACTGGGTGCGCCTGACGCAGTCGCAGTTCTCGCCGGTGCCCATCACCGATGACTTCTGGATCGTGCCCACCTGGCACGAGGTGCCCCTGGCTGCCAAGACCGTGATCCGCCTGGACCCCGGCCTGGCCTTTGGCACCGGCACCCACCCCACCACCCGCATGTGCCTGAAGTGGATCGCCCAGCACCCGCAGGCCCTGCAAGGCGTGCGCGCCCTGGACTACGGCTGCGGCTCGGGCATCCTGGCCCTGGGCGCGGCCTTGTTCGGCGCCACTGAGGTGGATGCGGTCGACATCGACCCCGCCGCGGTCGAAGCCACCTTGGCCAACGCCGAAGCCAACCTGCAGCACCTCAAGCGCGCCGACGGCAGCCTGCCCATCCTGACCGGCTTGCCCGACCGGGTGGGCCAGGCCCAAGCCGCCTACCCCGTGGTGCTGGCCAACATCCTGGCCACCCCTTTGAAGATGCTGGCACCGCTGCTGGCGGCCCATGTGGCGCCAGGCGGCCACCTGGTGCTGGCTGGCATCCTGGCCCGTCAGGCCGACGAGCTCAAGGAGGCCTATGCAGGCGCGGGCCTCAAGCTGGACGTGGCCAACGAAGAAGAAGGCTGGATCCTGATGACGGCGCAAAAGGCGGCCTGACCCGCCCGGCACCCAGGCGCCCACCGATTCAAACGCCCCGGCTGCGACAGCGCCGGGGCGTTTTTCATGGGTTCCGCTTAACTGCCCCCGTAAAAGCCCGGATCGCTTTGGTACTTGTAATCCCGCAGAATTGTTCTTGTATTGAACATTCAACATGCACGAGGCCATCCATGACACCCACCAGCCACCCATCCCCTCGCCCCGCCTTCACCCTGCGCAGCCTGCTGGCTGGCCTGGCCCTGTCGGCCCTGTCCCTGCACGCCCTGGCCGACAGCCCCTACCAGAAGGGCCCCAACCCCACGGTGGAGTCCCTGGAGGCTGCCAAAGGACCGTTCGCCACGGCCACTGCCAAGCTTCCTGCCTCCGGTGACTACGGCAGCGCCACCACCGTGTACTACCCCACCGACCGTGCCGCTGGCAAATACGGCCTGCTGGTGCTTTGCCCTGGCTTTGTGAGCTCGGCTTCGCTGTATTCGGGTGTGGCACAGCGCATTGCCTCCAATGGCTTTGTGGTGGCCGTGGTGTCCACCAAGAGCCTGCTGGACCAGCCCAAGCCGCGCGCCGCTCAGATCATCGCGGTCATGAAGGCCGTGCTGGCCCAGAACAAGGTAGCTGCCGTGGCCTATGCCGGCCAGGTCGACGAATCACGGGTGGCCTTCTCGGGCCACTCGGCCGGTGGCGCGGGCACTTTCTACGCAGCCGCCACCAACCCACAGGTCAAGGCCCTGATCGGCATCATGCCCGGTGAGCCCAGCACCAACTTCACGCCCTTTGCCGG
>JBEANX010000485.1:0-3547 GCA_041165245.1 Pseudomonadota bacterium | reverse complement strand
CGCTCGGCCAGCATGCGCAGGATGTTGCGCTTGACGCCAAAGTCATAAGCCACCACGTGGAATTTTGGGTTGGTCAAGGTGCCAAAACCAGGCTTGCCACCGAGCTCAATGTTGGCCAGTTTCCATTCGGTCTCTGTCCAATGTGCCACGTCGGTGCGGGTGACCACCTGGGCCAAATCCTGGCCAGCCATGTTGGGCGCAGCCTGGGCATCGGCCACGGCCTTTGCGATGATCTCAGGGGTGATGCTTTGACCCACAGGCAGTGCCACGATCACGCCATTCTGGGCACCCTTGTTGCGCAGCAGGCGGGTGAGTTGGCGCGTGTCGATGTTGGCGATGGCGACGGTGCCTTGCTCTTGCAGGTACTGCGACAGCGTCTGGGTCTGGCGGAAGTTGGAGGTCAGAACAGGCAGGTCTTTGATGATCAGACCAGCGGCATGGACCTTCAGGGCTTCGACGTCTTCACCGTTGACGCCGTAGTTGCCGATGTGCGGATACGTCAAAGTGACGATCTGGCGGCAATAGCTGGGGTCGGTGAGGATTTCCTGGTAGCCGGTGAGCGAGGTGTTGAACACCACTTCACCGACGGTTTGACCGGTAGAACCGATCGAAGCGCCTTGAAAGACCGTGCCGTCTGCGAGGGCCAGAAGAGCTTGGGGCAGGACGGGCAGCACGGGTGATTTCTCCGTTGTTGTGCGCGCCCAGCGCTGCCGTGAAACCCTGCAGCGTGGCGCTGGGGTGACAAGATCGAGTCCGGTGGAGGAAACGAATCGGTTTTCGCTAGGCGGGAGTGGTTGCGGGTAAACCTTAGGAGTATAACCGATGCTGTCATCAACTTGTCGTGCGACCGGTGGCAGGGTCACGCCCATGCACTCAATACGCACCACTTTGACGCGCTACGCGCAAAAGGACGACGCATGAAAGGCGACCCCAAGGTCATTGAGCACCTCAACGCTCAACTCAAGAACGAGCTGACTGCCACCAACCAGTATTTTCTGCACTACCGCATGCTCAAGCACTGGGGTTTTGACAAGCTGGCCAAGAAAGAATACGAAGAATCGATCGGCGAGATGAAGCACGCCGACAAGCTCATGGAGCGCATCTTCATGCTCGATGGTCTGCCCAACCTGCAGGACCTGGGCAAGCTGCTGATCGGCGAAGACGTGCCAGAGCTCCTGGCCTGCGACCTCAAGCTGGAAAGCAGCGCGCAAGGCACCATCAAAGACGGCATTGCCTACTGTGAATCGGTTCGGGATTACGTGTCACGTGACTTGCTTCAGACGATCCTTGACGACACCGAAGAACACATCGACTTCCTGGAAACCCAGATCGACCTCATCGACAAGGTGGGCCTGCCCAACTACCTCCAGTCGCAGATGGGTGAACTGAGCTGATGGTGTGAATGGCTTGCCCCTTCAAACGCAGGGGTGCAGCCATGCACACCATTGACTGAGAATAATTCGCATTTGATAATGGCGCTGTTCGTTCAACGACAGTGCCCGATCGGGCGCCTCCAACGCCATGATCGTCTGTGTCTGCAACCGCGTCTCCGACCGCGACATCCGCCGCCTCGCCGAGGGCGGCTGCGCCTCTTTTGACGACTTGCAGATGTCCTCGGGCGCGGCCACGTGCTGTGGCCGATGCGAGTCTTGCGCACGTGAAGTCTTTCACGCTGCCAGCACTGCGCAGCACGGCCATGTGCCCATGATCCGCAACCTGTCGAGCGAGCAGGCGCAGGGATTGAACAAGGCCTGATTCAGCCCTTACATCCGGACTCAAGTCCACCTGAACTTCGTCGATAAAGCCATGTGCGGCGCCAAAGGTGGGCGCTGCCGAACCCTGATCGGGGGCACCATGGCTTCTTTCTTCTTCATCGACGATCACCCCTCTCGCGCTGGCCGCAAGGGCACCAAAGCACTGCTGTCCAGTGTGCCCAAGGCCGCCGACCTCCTGTCGAATGACCCCGCCCATGGCACTTGGGCGCAATCGTCAACCCTTCGTAAAGAAGTGCAGCCACCCTCGCTGTTCAGCAAGTCTGAACCACAGTGGCGCCGCTGGATGGCTTCGGCCTGGCATTGGCTGTGGGACGACGAAGACCTTGAAGAGCACCCCCGCGTGATGCAGGGCCTCAACCAAGTCAAGACAGAGTTCCTCTCCGTGGTGTGGGACTTGCAGTCTTATGCAGCCACGCACACCCGCGAAGGCATCACTCAGGCGCGCTCGCTGCGGGAGTTGTGGCACCTGCGCGCGGCCGTGTTCAATGTGATCGCCACGCACCGGGGTCAGATCGAGGCCTATCGGCGCCTGGAGAGCCTGAACCAGCACTTCCCCGTGCGCATCACCACCGCGGTGGATGCGACGCAAGGGCGCGTTTCGCACTGGTGATGCGATGGCATGACGCCATCGATGCCCACTTGTGTGCGTAATCGCCCTCGAGAGGGCAAAGCGCGCCAAGCCGTTGCACAATGCGGGGCTGACACTGACTCGCCCCATGAACATCATCATTTTGGACGACTATCAGGACGCCGTGCGCAAACTCAAGTGCGCGAGCCTCCTGGACGGACTGCAGGCCAAGGTCTACACCAACACGGTCAAAGGCATCGGACAACTGTCCATCCGCCTGAGGGATGCAGAGGCGCTCGTGTTGATCCGCGAGCGCACGCACTTCCCCAAACAGCTCCTTGAAAAACTGCCCAAGCTGCGTCTGATCTGCCAGACGGGACGCGTGGGCCCTCACATCGATGTCGAGGCCTGCACCAAGCTGGGCATCGCCGTGGCCGAAGGCGTGGGCAGCCCGACTGCCCCGGCTGAACTGACCTGGGCCCTGGTGATGGCCGCCATGCGGCGCCTGCCGCAGTACATCGGCAACCTCAAGCACGGGGCCTGGCAGCAATCGGGTTTGAAATCGGCCTCGATGCCCACCAACTTCGGACTTGGCATGACGCTCAAGGGCAAGACCCTGGGGATCTGGGGCTACGGCCGCGTGGGGCAGATCGTGGCCGGTTATGGCAAAGCCTTTGGCATGCATGTCACCGTGTGGGGCAGTGAGGCCTCGCGCCAGAAAGCGCAGCAAGACGGCCACATCCCAGCGCCCAGCCGCGAGGCTTTTTTTGAAGCCTGCGATGTGCTGAGCTTGCACGTGCGCATGGGCGAGGAAAACCGCGGGATGATCAAGCTGGAAGACCTCTCCCGCATGAAGCCCACAGCACTGTTCGTCAACACGTCCCGCGCTGAATTGCTTGAAGAAAACGCGCTGGTGACCGCCCTGAACCGAGGTCGCCCTGGCATGGCGGCCATCGATGTGTTCGAAAGCGAACCCATTTTGCAAGGCCATCCGCTGCTGCGCCTGGAGAATGCCGTGTGCACGCCGCACATCGGTTTTGTCGAGCATGACAGCTACGAGCAGTACTTCAGCGCGACTTTCGAGAACCTCACGAGCTTCATCGCGGGCACGCCCATCAACATCGTCAACCCGGAGGCGCTTCGCGTTCATCACTGACGTCTGAGCCCATGGAAGTTGAACGCACCCTGCCCCGCCAAAGCCTGA
>JBEANX010000484.1:0-2643 GCA_041165245.1 Pseudomonadota bacterium | reverse complement strand
CATCATCGTGTTTCTGGGTACGCTGATCGGTGGCATTGTGGTGGCCATGTACATGCCCATCTTCAAGCTGGGCAGTGTGGTTTGACGAACGAGAACTTCGATGGCGTTTGATGCAATGTTGGCCGTGGTGCTGACGCCCTGGGGCCTCTTGGTGCTGGGCCTGATCATTGGCAGCTTCCTCAATGTGGTGATCCACCGGCTGCCGCTGATCAGCGAAACGGCCTGGAAAGCCGACGCCCGCGCCATCCTCGATTTGCCCGAGGTCGAAGCCGAACCGTTGACGCTGTCAGCACCCGCCTCTCGCTGCCCCAAATGCGGCCACCTGATCCGCTGGTATGAAAACATCCCAGTGCTGAGCTGGCTGGTGCTTCGTGGCAAATGCTCGGCTTGCAGCACACCCATCTCACCCCGCTACCCATTGGTGGAGTTGGCCACAGGGCTGCTGTTCATGGCCTGCGGCCTCAAGTTTGGCGCCGCACCCACGGTGCTGCTGTGGTGTGGCGTGTGCGCCGTGCTGGTGGCTGCCGCCATGATCGACTGGGACACCACCTACCTGCATGACGACCTCACCGGCCCCTTGCTCTGGGCGGGCCTGCTGGCCGCCAGCCTTGGCTGGACACCTGTTTCGCTGAAAGACTCGCTGTGGGGCGCTGCGGCAGGCTACATGTCACTGTGGACGGTGAACGCCCTGTTCCGCCTGGTGCGTGGCACCGATGGCATGGGCAATGGCGATTTCAAGCTGCTGGCTGCACTGTGCGCATGGCTGGGCTGGACCATGCTTTTGCCCATCATCCTGGCATCGTCCATCGTGGGCGCGGTCATTGGCATCGGCATGAAGCTCTCAGGCAACTTGCGTGAAGGTGTGTACGTGCCCTTCGGCCCCTTCTTGGCCGCCGCTGGGCTGACGGTCATGTTCGTCGGCCCAGCGGCCATCATCGAACTGCTCGGCTGGCCGCTGTGAGGCCGCGCACCATTGGCCTGACGGGTGGCATCGGCAGTGGCAAATCCACTGTGGCCCACACGCTGGTGGAACTGGGCGCCCACCTGATCGACACCGATGCCATCTCCCGCTCGCTGACAGCCCCCGGTGGCGCCGCCATCCAGGCCGTTGCGCAAGCCTTTGGCACCAGCATGATCGATGCAAGCGGCGCCATGGACCGACAGGCCATGCGCACCCTGGCCTTCAGCCAGCCCGAAGCGCTCAAGCAGCTCGAAGGCATCTTGCACCCACTGATCGGGCAGATCTCACACCATCAAGCGGCACAGGCCAAGCCTGGTCAACGCATCATTTTTGACGTGCCCTTGCTGGTTGAATCAGGACGCCGCTGGCGCGACATCGTCGACCGCATCGTGGTGGTCGATTGCCTGCCCGAGACCCAAGTGCAACGCGTGATGGCCCGTTCTGGCTGGGATCGCGAGGCCGTCGAGGCCGTGCTGGCCAAGCAAGCAAGCCGCGAGCAAAGGCTGGCCGCGGCGGACGATGTACTGAACAACGAGGGCGTGAGCCTGGATGAATTGCGCCGACAAGTCCTGAGCCTGTGGGACCTGTGGAACAATGCCAATTGACGCCTCTTTGGCGCGCATGAATCAGGTGGCCTGTTGATCCTCTACGAATACCCCTTCAACGAAAGCATGCGCACCATGCTGCGCCTTGAACACTTGTTCAAGCGCATGAGCACGTTGATGTGGCGCGAGACCGCTGTGGATCACCACTACGCCCTGGCCACCCTGTTTGAAGTGATGGACGTGGCCTCTCGGGCCGATCTCAAAAGCGACCTGCTCAGAGAGCTCGATCGCTACAAGCACCAGTTCGAGAGCTACCGTGGCAACCCCGCCATCCATGAGGCGGTGCTCGACCAGGTCATCACCCGCATCAACGTGGCTTACCACGGGCTGAACCAGGTGGCGGGCAAGGCGGGGCAAACGCTGTCGGCCAATGATTGGCTCATGGCCATCCGCAGCCGAATCAACATCCCTGGCGGCACTTGCGAGTTCGACCTTCCCTCTTACTACGCCTGGCAACACCTGCCAGCCGCGCAGCGCCAGGCTGACCTTCAGAACTGGGTGTCTTCACTGGCGCCCATGTTTCAGGCCTTGGAGCTGATGCTCAGCCTGCTGCGTGACGCAGGCCACCCGCACATGGTGGCCGCACCCGGCGGGCTGTTCCAGCACAGCATGAAAGAGGGCCGCGTGTACCAACTGCTGCGGCTTCAGATCGACCCAGCGCTGGGCCTGATCCCCGAGATCAGCGGCAACCGCCTGATGGTTACCGTGCGCCTGATGCGCCAAGACGTTGACGCCAAACTCAAACTGGCCAGCGACGTGGACGCCGGCTTCGAGCTGACCTTGTGCGGCTGAAGCGCCCGCCTGCTGCCCCTAGCCCTTGATCTGCGATGACGACCGACAAAGCCCTCACCGTGCGCTGCCCCTCCTGTGGCGTGAAACACATCTACAGCCTGGACAACCCCTACCGCCCGTTTTGCGGCAAGGGCTGCAAGGCCATTGACCTGGGCGCCTGGGCCTCGGAGCAGTACCGCGTGGAGGCCAAGCCCACGACGGAAGATTTGCTGGACGATCCCGGCGAGGCGGGCGCGCCGCTGCAGTGATGCTTGGCTAGGCGGCACCCCATGAATCCGCTACATT
>JBEANX010000483.1:0-5732 GCA_041165245.1 Pseudomonadota bacterium | reverse complement strand
TGAGGCGGTGATGCCTGACTACGAAAGGCCCCTGCAATGATCTCGATGGAGCACATGGCGCCGCTCATGTTCGCCTCGCTGATCATCGTCATGCTGATCGGCTTCCCTGTGGCGTTTTCGCTGGCCGGGCTGGGCTTGGGCTTTGGTTATTTCGCGATCTCGCAAGGCTTTTTCAACGAAGCCTTCATGGGCAACCTGCCCATCCGCCTGTTCGGCGTGCTCTCGAACGAATTGCTGCTGTCCATCCCGTTTTTCACCTTCATGGGCGCCATCCTGGAGCGCTGCGGCTTGGCCGAAGACCTGCTCGAAGGCACGGGCCAGCTTTTTGGCAGCAAGCCTGGTGGCCTGGGCTTTGCCGTGATCATCGTGGGCGCCATCTTGGGTGCCATCACGGGCACGGTGGCCGCCAGCGTGATCGCCATGGGCGTGATCTCACTGCCTGTGATGATGCGCTATGGCTACAACATGCGCTATGCCACGGGTGTGATCGCAGCCTCGGGCACCATCACCCAACTCATCCCGCCTTCATTGGTGCTGGTGGTGCTGGCTGATCAGTTGGGCCGTTCGGTGGGCGACATGTACAAGGGCGCCATTGGCCCCTCCATGTTGCAGACGGCCATGTTCTTGCTGTTCACGCTGGGCGTGGTGCTGTTCAAGCCTCAGTGGGTGCCACCCCTGCCCGAAGAGGCGCGCACCCTCAAGGGCGCCGCCCTGATCAAGCGGGTGCTGTGGGGCATGTTGCCCTCCATCGTGCTGATCTTCCTGGTGCTGGGCACGCTCTTCATGGGCTTGGCCACGCCCACCGAGGCGGGTGCATTGGGTGCTTTCGGTGGCATGGCACTGGCAGCCTTGCACAAGCGTTTGAGCGTTCAACTGATCTGGCAGGCCATGGATTCGACCTTCCGGGTCACGACCATGGTGATCTTCATCCTGCTGGGCTCCAGCGTGTTCTCCTTGGTCTTCCAGGGGGTGGACGGCAACGTCTGGATCGAGCACATGCTGGCCGACTTGCCAGGGGGCGCGCTTGGCTTCCTGATCGTCGTGAACATCTTTGTGTTCTTCCTGGCTTTCTTCCTGGATTTCTTCGAGATCGCTTTCATCATCGTGCCCCTGCTGGCACCGGTGGCGCAGAAGCTGGGCATCGACCTGGTCTGGTTTGGCGTGCTGCTTTGCGTGAACATGCAGACCAGCTTCATGCACCCACCCTTTGGCTTTGCCTTGTTCTATTTGCGCGGCATTGCCGATCAGATCCACAAGAACGGCGCCATACCTCGGCCCATCGAATCGAAAGACATCTACCTGGGCGCGATCCCCTGGGTGCTGATGCAGCTCATGCTGGTGGCCGTGGTCATCTTCTGGCCCGGTTCGGTGACCTATTGGCTCGATAAAGAAGAGGTGGTCAACACCGACGACGTCAAGATCGAAATGAAGATCGAAGACACCGGTGGTGCCGATGCGGCTCCAGCCATGCCTGGGTCCAGCGCGTCGGCTGCCTCAGCAGCAGAGCCAGGGTTGCCCGCGCCCGATGCAGGTGATGACCTGGATCCGACCAGAGCGGTGCAAGACGCCTTGGGCAAGGCGGCCAGCGCGCCATGAAAAAAGCCGCTCTTGATGAGCGGCTTTTTCTTGTCGGGGCTCGGGGCCCAAAGCTTGATCAGGCCGTCGGCTCGTCGCGTGTGGCCAACCAGGCGCACAGAGCACCCAATCCCAACACGATGACCCACATGATGGGCTTGTTGCCGATCATCAAGGCGGTGCCTACGGCGCTGCTGGCAATGCCCAAGCAGGCGCCCAGCTTGCCGATGCGGCTGATCTGACGGTGTTCGACCCAGCGGCGCAGCGAGGGGCCGAACTTGGGATGCTCCAGCATGCGATCGCGCATTTCAGGATCACCCTTGCCGTAAGCCCAGATGCCCAAGAGCAAGAACACCGTGGTCGGCAGCAAAGGGATGAAGGCGTTGACGATGCCGATGCCAAAGCACAGGGTGCCCACCGTTTTCCATGTGCGGGCCAGGGCTTTGTCGCCCCAATCCATGGTGCTTTGTGCGGAGGGCGAGGCCTCGGCATGTGAGCCTGCTGCGCGTGTGCGCAGGGCCAAGGGAGGTGTAGGTGAACCAGCGTAGCTCATGCGTCAAACTCCTGTCATGCCCAGCATATACGGGTTTATCGAGACATGCAGGCCTTGCCTTGAGCCTTGGCGCTTTTGAATCCCCCTGCATGGGCGACTTTTCCCGTTTTGTCCTTGGAACAAGCCAAACCGAGTCGATTTGGGCATGAAAAAAGGGCCTGAAGGCCCTTGTGGTGAAGCTCGCTGGGCCTCGCTCAGAGTTTGGCGGCTTGCATGTAGCGGTCAAACGTGGCTTCGGTGAAGCGGAACCACAGGTTCTGGTCGGCGCGGAACTTGGCGTAGTCCGTGTAGACCTTCTTCCAGTTCGGGTTCTTGTCGTTCAGCTCGCTGTAGATGTCCATCGAGTGCTTGAAGGCCGCATCCATCACGGGCTTGGGGAACTGCACAAGTTGCGTCTTGCTGCCCACCAGTTGCTTGAGCGCCATCGGGTTGCGGGCGTCGTAGCGGGCTTGCATCTCTGTGTGGGCGTGCGAAGCAGCTGCTTCGACCATGGCCTTGTATTCAGCGCTCAGGCCGTTGAAGGCTTTTTCGTTGATGAAGAAGTCCAGCTGCGGGCCGCCTTCCCACCAGCCGGGGAAGTGGTAGTAGGGCGCCACTTTGTGGAAGCCCAGCTTCTGGTCGTCGTAAGGGCCCACCCACTCAGCGGCGTCGATGGTGCCTTTTTCAAGCGCCTGGTAAATCTCGCCACCGGGGATGTTCTGGGGCACGGCGCCCATGCGCTCGATCACACGGCCTGCAAAGCCGCCGATGCGCATCTTCAGGCCCTTCATGTCTTCCAGCGACTTGATGGGCTTGCGGTACCAGCCACCCATCTGGGCACCTGTGTTGCCGCCAGGGAAGTTGATGATCTTGTACTGCGCATAGAACTCGCGCATGAGCTTGAGGCCATTGCCCTCGTACATCCAGGCCGTCATCTGGCGCGAGTTCAGGCCAAAGGGAATGGCGCAACCAATGGCAAAGGTTTCATCCTTGCCCACGAAGTAGTAGGGGGCGGTGTGGGCCATTTCCACCGTGCCGTTTTGCACGCCATCGACCACGCCGAAGGCGGGCATGAGCTCGCCACCAGCGTGCACCGACACTTGGAATTTGCCACCTGACATCTCGGCCATTTTCTTGGCGAAGACGTCAGCCGCGCCAAAGATGGTGTCGAGCGATTTGGGGAAGCTGGAGGCCAGGCGCCAGCGAATGTTGGCTTCTGCGGCGATGACGGCAGGGGCGGCGCCCGCTGCGAGGACACCGGCCAGACCGGCATGGTTGATGAAGGCACGGCGTTGCATGTGAGGGGCTCCTGTTGTGGGCGTGGCCACATCAAGGTGGCCACGGATCTCTTCGCTTAATTCAGACACACCTCTGGCGGGTGTGTTCCATCGGACACCAGGGCAAGGCCACAAAGCCCCGCCCGCCGGGGCCATCATGACCCGGCGATCTTCATCTTTTCAATGAGGATGGACCCCACCGTCTTGCTGCCATAAGTGTAGGCATCGGCGCCCACAGCGACGATGTTCGTGAACATGTCGCGCAGGTGGCCTGCGATGGTGATCTCGTGAACGGGGTAGGCGATCACGCCGTTTTCGACCCAGTAGCCGGCCGCGCCGCGCGAGTAATCGCCCGTCACGTAGTTGACGCCTTGGCCCATGAGTTCGGTCACAAACAGTCCGGTGCCCAGCTTGCGAAGCATGGCAGGGAGGTCGTCGCCAGAGCGAGTCAGGCGGCTCTTGAGCGTGAGGTTCTGCGAGCCACCTGCGTGGCCCGTGGTTTTCATGCCCAGCTTGCGTGCCGAGTAGCTGCCCAGGAAGTAGGCCTGGGTGACACCGCCGCTGACCACCTTGCGCTTGCGCGTGACCACGCCTTCGTCGTCAAAGGGGGCGCTGCCCTTGCCTTTGAGGATGTGGGGGTCTTCCAGGATGTCGATGTGCTTGGGGAAGATCTGCTGGCCCAGGCTGTCGATCAAGAAGGTCGACTTGCGGTACAACGCGCCGCCACTGGTGGCTTGCACGTAGGCGCCCAGCAGGCCTGCGGCCAAGGTGTTTTCAAACAACACGGGCACTTCGCAGGTGGCGATCTTTTTGGCCTTCAGGCGCGAGAGGGCGCGCTCGGCGGCGTAGCGGCCAATGGCTTCGACCTTGGCCATGTCCTTGGCGTCGCGCTCGGAGGTGTACCAGAAGTCGCGCTGCATGTCGTCGCCACGCCCGGCAATGGGTGAGACCGACAGCGAGTGGCGTGAACTGGCGTAGCCACCGCGGAAGCCCCGCGTGTTGCCCGAGAAGAAGTGCGACTGCTGCGCCGAGACGCTGGCGCCTTCCGAGTTGGTGATGCGTCGGTCCACCTCAAGGGCAGCGGCCTCGGCGCGTTGTGCCAGCACGGCCGCCTTGTCAGGCGTGATGGCCCAGGGGTGGAAGAGGTCGAGGTCGCGCGTGGCAGCGCGGCCCATGGCCAGGTCTTCCACATCAGGCAGGCCAGCCATCGGGTCTTCGGCCGTGAAGCGGGCGATGTCGTAGGCCGCGCGCACAGTTTGCTCCAGCGAGGCCGCGGAGAAATCAGACGTGCTGGCATTGCCACGGCGTTGGCCGAGGTAGACGGTCACGCCGATGGATTTGTCTCGGTTGCGCTCGACGTTCTCCAATTTGCCTTTGCGCACCGACACCGACAGGCCCACGCCTTCGGAGACTTCGGCCCCGGCGTCAGAGGCGCCCAGCTTTTTGGCCAGGTTCAGGGTGTCTTCGATGAGGGTCTGGAACTCGTCACGGCTGTAGGCGAAGCCGTTTTTCGAGGAAGACTTCGCGCTGCCGGGGCGGCGCGATGCAGACGTGGAGTGTTTGACGGCCATTTTGTGGTGTGTCGCTGTGGTCCCCCGTATCATAGCGATGACATGAATGCGAACCACAACGACCCCGACGAGGCTTTCGAGCCCGATGAATACGACCTGGACATGCCGGAAGACCGGCCGCCCAGCAAGAGCATGCTCAAGCGTGCCAGCCATGAGTTGCAGGAGCTGGGCAAACGACTGTTGGCCATGCCCGACAGCCGCCTGGACGACATCGGCATGGAAGAGCGCCTGCGCGACGCCCTGGCCGACTACAAAACCACGCGCTCCTTCGAAGGCAAGCGCCGCCAGTTGCAGTTCATTGGCAAGGTGTTGCGTGGCGTCGAGGTCGAGCCTTTGAGAGAGGCTGTGGCCTCGTTCGAAGCTGGCCACGCCCGCGATGCCTTGTCGTTGCACGAGGCCGAAGCTTGGCGCAAACGCTTGTTGGATGATGAAAAACAGGCGCTCACCGAGTGGATGAATGAGTTCCCTGAAACCGACGTGCCACAACTGCGCGCCTTGATCCGCAATGCGCGCAAGGACGCCGCCGCAGCGCCTGAAAACCGCAATGGCCGGGCCTACCGAGAGCTGTTCCAGCTGATCAAGAAGGCGCTCGTGGCTGCCAATGAAGGTGGTGCCGACGACAGCGATGAAGCTGAGCACGGCGACAACTTCGAAGATCAGGACGATTGATGAGCAGTGCGCTTGGCCTGGAGCCGGTGCGCATCGGCGTGGTCTCCATCAGCGACCGAGCCAGCACTGGTGTCTATGAAGACAAAGGCTTGCCCGCCTTGCAAGAAT
>JBEANX010000482.1:0-7642 GCA_041165245.1 Pseudomonadota bacterium | reverse complement strand
GCATTGCGGATCACGAAGCCGCCACCCATCACGCGCGAGGAGCGCACGATCACCAGGCCCTTGGCGCGCAGATCGCGCAGGGCAGGCACCACGTCCTTGGAGACCGAGCCATTGCCCGTGCCTGCATGGACCAGGGCCTTCACGCCGGTCGATGCCAGCGCTTGCACAGCCGCGGCCGAGGCATTGCCATGGCCATAAGCGATGGCCACTTCAGGCAGCGCGTCGATCTTGTCGATGTCGAACTCGCTGTTCATGGTGTGGCGCTTCACAGGTGCGCGGAACCAGTAGGTCTGGCCTTCCACCACCATGCCCAAATCACCCCAGGCGCTCTTGAACGCATCGGGGCGGATGTTGATGCTCTTGGAGACATCGCGGCCCGAGTTGATCTCGTCGTTCATCGTGACCAGCACGCCCTTGCCTGCCGAAGTGGGCGAAGCAGCGGTGGCCACAGCGTCGTACAGGTTCAGGGCGCCGTCGGCCGACAAAGCGGTGCCAGGGCGCATGGAGCCCACCACCACGATGGGCTTGCTGGTGTGCACGGTGGCATTCAGGAAGAAGGCGGTTTCTTCCAGCGTGTCGGTGCCGTGGGTGACGACGATGCCGTCCACGTCCTTTTGCTTGCTCAGTGCCGAGACGCGCTTGGCCAGTTGCAGCAGGTGGGCGTTGGTGAAGCTCTCCGAGGCGATCTGGAAGACCTGCTCGCCGCGAACATCGGCCAGGTTGATCAGCTCGGGCACGCTGGCCAGCAGCTTCTCGACAGGCACTTTGGCGGCCTGATAGGTGGCGCTGTTGGCGGCCGAGGCGCCGGCGCCAGCGATGGTGCCGCCCGTGGCCAGGATGACCACCTGGGCCTTCTTGGCGGCTTGTGCTGCGGCATGTTGCGTGGGCAGCAGGCCCAGGGCCAGGGCAGCGCCCACGGCACTCAGCCAATGTGTGAGGGATCTCTTCATGTCTTCACTCCAGGTCAGGATTCAGGCAATGCAGCGGCCCAGGCCGAGGCTTTTGGCCTTGGCGCTCAGCAGCTGCGGGTGGGTTGGCTCAGAAGGCCTGGGTCATTCGAAAGGCTTGTCGTTGGGGGCCTTGTAGAGGGCTTGCACGTCTTCAGACATGGGCCAGCTCAGGTTCAGACCCTTCGGCGGGATGGGGGTCTGGAACCACTTGGCGTAGATCTTGGCGGCTTCGCCCGAGGTCATGGCCTTGGTCAAGGCGGCATCGGCCAGCTTCTTGAAGGCAGCATCGCCCTTGCGCACCATGCAGGCATAGGCTTCTTCCGACATGGGCTTGCCCACCACCGCCCATTCATCGGGCTTCTTGGCCTTGGCTTTTTCACCATAGAGCAGGGCGTCGTCCATCATGAAGGCCACTGCGCGGCCGGTCTCCAGCGTCAGGAAGGATTCGCCATGGTCCTTGGCCGAGATGATGTTCATGCCTGCTTGGGTGGTCTCGTTGAACTTGCGCAGCAGGCGCTCGGAAGTGGTGCCAGCGGTGACGACCACGTTCTTGCCCTTGAGGTCAGGGAAGTCCTTGACGCCGCTGTCTTTCTTGGTCATCAGGCGGGTGCCCACGACGAAGATGTTGGTGGTGAAGTCCACCTGGCGGGCGCGCTCGGCATTGTTGGTGGTCGAGCCGCACTCGATGTCCACCGTGCCGTTCAGCACCAGGGGGATGCGGTTTTGTGACGTGACCGGCACCAGCTTGATGGCCAGGCCGGGCTTCTTGAGTTCGGCTTTGACAGCTTCGACCACCTTGAGCATCAGCTCGTGGGAGTAGCCCACCACTTGCTGCTTGTCGTCGTAGTACGAGAAGGGGATCGACGATTCACGGTGACCCAGGGCGATGGTGCCCGATTCAGCGATCTTCGCCAACGTGGGCGAGGCGGGCGTCTGGGCTTGTGCCAGTGAGCCGCACAGGGGCAGCAGGCCAGCCATCAGGCTCGTGAGCACAGAGGTGCGAAACAGGTTTTTCAGCATGTCGGTGTCCTTGGGGTAGGTGAGGCAAGGTGGGATGACCTGTGATGTTTCGCACAGTGCGTGCCAGCTTTTCAAGCGCTTGATGCATTCATAAGTGCTTGTTTTTGAACACTTATTTTTGCCTCGTTTGGCGTGGCGTTCGGGCGTCCGGATTTCCGTCTGCGGGCCCGTACGGTGGGCCGAACTTGAGGTGCTTGGGTGGTGGCCTGCCCACTTGGGGCGAACCCTGGCATGATCGGCTCCCCCTCTTGCCGCACGCTTTTCACACCCATGGCCAAACGACCCCGCCTGCCCGCCGGGCACAACACGCTCGATCAGATCCTCTTCGACCAGGGCTTTGGCGCCCGTCGGGAATGCGAGGGCCTGATCTGCACGGGCCTGGTCAGCGTCAACGGCGAGGTGGTGGATGACCCGGATGCCGTCTTCCCGGAAGACCGCCTGAGCCTGGTCATCGACGGCAAGCCCTGGGTCACCCACGTGAAGGCCTTGGTCATGCTGCACAAGCCCGCGGGCTATGAGTGCTCACTCAAGCCGGGCGCTTGGCCAGGTGTGCACAACCTGCTGCCACCGGCCCTGCGCAAGCGTGGCTTGCAACCCGTGGGGCGTTTGGACCAAGACACCACTGGCCTCTTGCTGATGACGGACGATGGCCCGCTGCTGCACCAGCTCACGTCACCCAAGAAGAACGTGCCCAAGGTCTATGAGGTGACGTGCAAGCACCCGGTGTCGGATGACCAGGTCAGCAAGCTGCTGGCCGGCGTGGTGCTGGACGATGACCCGGAGATGGTCCAGGCCCATGCAGCCGAACGCATCGGCGGTGACGATTCATGCCACCTGCGCTTGACCTTGCTCCAAGGCAAGTACCACCAGGTCAAACGCATGGTGGCCGCAGTGAGCAACCGTGTGGAGGGGCTGCATCGAAGCTCGATCGGGCGCCTGAGCCTGCCCGATGACTTGCCAGAAGGTCAGTGGTGCTGGATCGAAGACCCAGCCATCGTGCTGCCTTGATCAAAGAATGTCCGCAAACGCCGTGGTCAGGTGCTCTTCGCTCACGCTGGGCGCCCGCCAGCTGCGTGCCCAGATCAGAAAGTCTTCGGCGGGGATGGGGCGGCTGACCAGGTATCCCTGGGCCTGATCGCAATGCAGGCCCGCCAGCAGCTTCCATGCCTTGGGTGACTCCAACCCTTCGGCCACCACCTTGAGGCCCAGGTTGTGGGCCAGGTCGATGGTGGAGCGCACGATCTTGGCATCGCTCAAGTCGGTCTCCATGTTCATCACGAAGGAGCGGTCGATCTTGAGCTCGTCCACGGGCAAGTTCTTCAGGTAAGCCAGCGACGAATAGCCCGTGCCGAAGTCGTCAATCGACAGCTTGAAGCCCATGTCATGCAGCTCGGTCAAGGTGCGGTGGGCGCTTTCCGGGTCGTCCATGGTGGCGCTCTCGGTGATCTCCAGCACCAGGGCCTGGGGCAGGGCGCCTTGGCGTTCCACCACTTCACGCAGCTTGCCGGGCAAGTCCTTGTCGATCAGATCTCGCGTCGACAAGTTCACCGAGAGCGGGATGTCCAGCCCACCGAGTTGCAGTGTCAGCCACACACGTGCGCACTCTTCGACAGCCCACATCGAGAGCTGCTTGACGAAGCCACTTTGCTCAGCAAAGGGGATGAAACGGTCGGGTGGCACCATGCCGCGCGTGGGGTGCTTCCAGCGCATGAGCGCTTCGCCGCCGGTCACCTCGCCGGTGATGAGGTCCACCTTGGGTTGGATGAACAAGCGCAGCTCATTTCGCGAGATGGCCAGTTTGAGATCGCTCAGCAGCGTCAAAGAGGCGGGATCGCTGGCGTCCATGGTGGGGCTGTAGCTCAACCAGGGCTGGTGCTGGTGGCGGGCAGCGTACAAGGCCACTTCGGCGCGGGTCAGCAACTCGTGGCCGTCCATGCGGTTGTCGGGGTAGAGGCTGACGCCTGCCTGGGCGCTCAGGTCGATGGACTGGTCGTCCAACTCGAAGGGGGTGTCCAGCACTGCCAAAGCAGCCTGGGCTCGTTTGACGGCACCACTGGCCGAGACCTGCGGCAAGTGAAAGACATAGCGGTTGCCGCCCACTCGGGCCAGCGCCTCGTGCTTGTCGGTGAGCAGGTCGTTCAACCTTTGGGCCACCAGCCGAAGCAGGCGGTCCCCGTTCTGATGGCCCAGCACCTCGTTGATGTGTTTGAAGCGCTGGATGTCCACCAGGATCACGGCGCCACAGCGCTCTTTGGCCCCCCCGCTTTTTTGCAAATGCTTGAAGCGAGTGCAGAACTGCTCCCGGTTGGGCAGCAGGGTCAAGGGGTCGAGAAAGGCTGTTTGGCGAATCTCGGCCTCCAGCGTCTTTTGGTGGCGGCGCAGCGCCTCCAAGTCGTTGGCCAACCCTTGTAGTTCAAGGATGGTTTTGGCGGCTGGTACGACCACACTGTTGCTCTCCATGCTGGCTCTGGCCCAGCGCATCAGGCTGACGAGGCCCCGCCGCAAGCGCAAGCCTTGCCAGGCACTCCAGGCGATGCCCAGCGAAAAAGCAGTGATCAGGACGGGCAGCACCATGCCAACCAGACCCAGCCAGGGCGCGCGAAGGGCACTTGGGTCCATCACAAGGGCCATGCCCTCCAGGTTGTAGGCATCGTTGGGCACCATGGGAATGACATCTGCCAGCCATTTGTGACCTTCCAGGGTAAGCGGGCGGATGTTGGCCTGTTGGCTGGGTCCTTCTTGGCTCGGCCAGGCGCTTGCTGCAGCCTGCGGTTTGCTGCGTCCTTGCTGCACCCAGGGGCCGTCGGGTCGGTCTCGCTCCAGGAAGATGAGTTGGCTTCGGGTCAAGCCGCTCAGGCTGCCTCGCCAGGAGGCATTGAGTGTCTGGCCCAGCACCACTTGCCCCGCCAGACCACCGACGGTGGACTCGATGGGGTGCAGCCAGAGCCACACCGTGTCTTGCCCTTGGCGGATGCTGATGGCCGTGCTGGTGCTGTGGTGCGCCCGCAGGGCAGCCTTGTTTTGGCGCAGGGCAGTGCGCACCTCTTCTGTCACCGAGGTTTGAGGATCGCCCTGAGCGTCCAGCAGGGCAGCCCAATGCATGCCTGAGGTTTTGACAGCCTCGTCCAGCCAAGCCTGAGTTTCTGGCGCCTCCGTGCGTTGAGCCATGTCACCAATGAGGGGCTTGTTGGCCAGCCATTGCGCCACGGCCTGGGCGCGCTGCGCTTGTGGCACCAAGGCGCGCTCCAGGGTTTGGCGGTCGGCCGTGAGTTGCTGCCTGGCTTGCGCTGACGTGACTTGCTCGATGTGATCCTTGGTGATCAACATGCTGACGAAAAGCGCCCCTGCGGCCAGCAACAGCCAAGGCAGGGTGAGCCTCTCGGGCATGCGCAAAATGGGCTTCATTGCTGACATGGGGCAACTGGCTCAGGTGACAAGTGGCAGGGGGCTTTCGGCATGTGAACAGTTTGTCGCCCTTGCGACCATTGGGTCTCGCAAGAAAAAGGCCGATGCCTTGGCCTTTTTCACGGATTGCCCAATGTGGGGAGGCAGGCGCCGTCAGGGCTGAGCAGGGCGATAATCGGGCCCATGCAAGTCTTTCGCGGGTTTCACCATGCGGCGCTCGCCCCGGCCTGCGCCCTGACCATCGGCAATTTCGACGGCGTCCACCGTGGCCACCAGGCCATGCTGGCGCTGCTGCGCAATGAGGCCCAGCACCGCGGCCTGCCCAGCACGGTCATGACGTTTGAGCCGCACCCGCGCGATTACTTCGCGCGCCTGAGCGGCAAGCCCGAGTTGGCCCCCCATCGCATCGCCACCCTGCGCGACAAGCTGATGGAGTTGGAGCGCTGCGGCATCGACCAGGTCGTCATCCTGCCGTTTGACAAGGCCCTGGCCAGCCAGAGCCCCATGGGCTTCATCGACGACGTCCTGGTGGCGGGCCTGCGCGCCAGGTATGTGCTGGTGGGCGACGACTTCTGCTTTGGCGCCAAACGCGCGGGTGACTACGCCATGCTGGATGCCGCCGGCAGTGCCAAGGGCTTTGACGTGGCCCGCATGCGCAGCTATGAGGTGCATGGCGTTCGGGTGTCGTCTTCTGTGGTGCGTGATGCCCTGATCGCTGGCGACATGGCCAAGGTGGCCGGCCTGTTGGGACGCTCTTACACCGTCAGCGGCCATGTGGTGCATGGCGCCAAGCTGGGCCGCAGCCTGGATTGCCGCACCTTGAACGTTCGCTTTGGCCACGAAAAGCCCGCCACCACCGGCATCTTCGTGGTGCGCACGCATGGCATCACCGGCAAGCCCCTGGAGGGCGTGGCCAGCCTGGGCCGACGCCCCACCGTGGAAGACGCCGGCCGTGTGCTGCTGGAGGTGCATTGCTTCGACTGGCCCTTTGAAATGGGCTCGGAGGGCGGCTACGGTAAAATCGTGCGCGTGGAACTCCTGCACAAACTCCGAGACGAAGCCCGCTATGACGGGCTGGACGCCTTGCAGGCCGCCATCCACAAAGACATCGCCGACGCCAAGGCGTTTTTCCAGGCTCAGGGTCGTCAGACCACCCGCGACCGAATTTGAAGCGGGGCGTCGGAAATGACGCTCCGGTCTGAACGCCTGACCTGGCCGAGGTGCCGCCTGAGTGTCCTAGCAGACCCCGGCGCGGTACGCGGCTGACCTGATCCCCAGGCTCACAAACCTTCAAGCCCTTGGTGGCGAAGCCTTTGTGTGCCCTTGCTGAGAAATTTCATGAGCCAAGACAAGTCTGCCGCCCCCGCCAAAAACCCGGGCAACAAAGCCCAGGGCAAGCCTGCCAACGAAGGCGTCGAGTCGAAGTACCGCGGCACCTTGAACATGCCCGACACGCCCTTCCCCATGCGGGGTGACCTGCCCAAGCGCGAACCCGCCTGGGTGGCCGAGTGGGAGACAAACGGCATCTACGAGCAACTGCGTGCGGCCCGCCAGGGCGCGCCCAAGTTCGTGCTGCATGACGGCCCCCCTTACGCCAACGGTGTGATCCACATTGGCCACGCGGCCAACAAAGTGCTCAAGGACATGATCGTCAAGGCGCGCCAGCTCAAGGGCATGGACGCCGCCTATGTGCCGGGCTGGGACTGCCACGGCCTGCCGATTGAGAACCAGATCGAAAAGACCTTTGGCCGCAACCTCAGCCGCGACGACGTGCAGGCCAAGGCCCGTGTCTACGCCGCCGAGCAGATCGACGGCCAGCGCGCCGACTTCAAGCGCCTGGGCGTGCTGGGCGATTGGTCGCACCCCTACCGCACCATGGATTTTGGCAACGAGGCCAACGAGATCCGCGCGCTCAAGAAGATCATGGAGCGCGGCTATGTCTACCGCGGCCTCAAGCCCGTGTACTGGTGCTTTGACTGCGGCTCCTCGCTGGCCGAGTTCGAGATCGAATACCAGGACAAGAAGTCGCAGACCCTGGACGTGGCCTTCCTGAGCGCTGAGCCTGCCAAGTTGGCTGCCGCCTTCGGCCTGAGCACCCTGAGCCAGGACGCTTTTGCGGTGATCTGGACCACCACCGCGTGGACCATCCCGGCCAACCAGGCGCTCAACGTGAATGCCGAGCTCAGCTACGCCCTGGTCGAGACCCCCAAGGGCCTGCTGGTGCTGGCCGAATCGCTGGTGGCAAAGGCCACTGAGCGCTATGGCTT
>JBEANX010000481.1:0-11962 GCA_041165245.1 Pseudomonadota bacterium | reverse complement strand
GCATGGCTCGATGGCATCGTCATGGGCGGTGGCATGGGCCTGGCCCAGGGCGCTGCCCTGCGTGTGGCCACCCCCGCCGTGAAGATGGCCATGCCCGAGACCCGCATTGGCCTGATCCCCGATGTGGCGGGCGGCTATTTCTTGTCGCGCCTGCCAGGCTCGGTCGGCGAGTACCTGGGCATCGTGGGCCAGACCTTCAATGCGCACGACGCCCTGCATTGGCGCTTGGTCGACGGCATCGTGCCCGCGAGTGCTCAAGCCGCACTTCTGGCGTCATGGGTCGCTCAGCCTGTGGCCAGTGGTGCTGAGGCGGTGGCAAGGGCCAAGGCTTGTTGTCTGAGCGAGCCAGAGGCCGTGGCTGCCTTGCCGTCCAGAACCTTGAGCATGCATGAGACCGCCATCGAGCGGCATTTCGCGCTGCCCCACGTCGAGGCCATGACTCATTCATTGCGCAGTGATGGCAGCGATTGGGCTCGGGCTGCACTTCAACACCTGCAAGGCAATTCGCCTTTGATGATGAAGGTCACGTTGCGCCAGATCCGCATGGCCCGCCACATGGGCCTGGCCGAGGTGTTTCGGCTGGAGCGCAACCTGGTGAGGCATTGCTTTGCCTTGCGCAAAGGGGCGGCCAGCGAAACGGTCGAAGGGGTGCGAGCCCTGGTCATCGACAAGGACCACCAGCCTCGCTGGAACCCCGCCACCCTGGCCGAGGTTTCGCCCGAGCAGGTGGACGCTTTTTTTGAGCCGCCCTGGCCCAACCACATTCACCCTTTGCGCCACTTGATGGATTGAAACCTTCCATGAAACGTTCGATTTTTTTGCTCGCCCTCATTTCCACTTTGGTGGCTTGCGCCAACAAGATGCCCAAGTCCGCGGAGAAGGACACCACACAGAAGGTGGGTGAGGCCGTGGTCGCCCCCTTGAACGACTTGAACCTGGTCAAGGCTGAGATCCCTCCAGTGCTCCTGCAGGCCGCTGCGGCGCCTTATGCGGTGCCTGCTGATTTGTCATGCCAGAAGCTCTCTGGCCTCATCTTTGATCTGGACGAATACCTGGGCCTGGACCTCGATGCACCCAAATCGGCCAGTAGCCCCAGCTTGTTGGAGCGCGGCACCGAGCAGGCCGAGAACGCAGGCGTCTCGGTCATTCGCAGCACCACGCAGTCGATCATTCCGTTCCGAGGGTGGGTGCGCAAGCTCTCAGGCGCCGAGCGTTATTCCAGGAAAGTCTCTGCGGCCATCACCGCCGGATCGGTGCGGCGTGCTTTCCTCAAAGGCCTGCGGGTCGCCCAGGGTTGCGAAAGCGCAGTGCAGACGCCCCCGGTCAAGTGAGGCGACGGCCTGGTCGCTTCGCGGCTGGGTAAACCCGGCCTTGTCGTCGGTGCGCGTCGCCCACACGTTGATGTTCAAGGCGCCACTGCCGTGGCGCGCAGTCCTGAGCAAAGGGTGATGCCGTGTTGAATGTCATTCGAATCGTGTGGCGGGGTCTGGCGCAGTCGGGCCGAGACTGCTGTGTGGCGGCCACGCTGGCAGTGATGTCTGGTGCCATGGGCATGGCCGGGCTTCCCCAGGTGGGTGAGGCTCAAGCGGCGCGTCTGGAAGGGCAGCACTTCGAGGACACCACCGTGGTCGCAGACCGCACTTTGCGCCTCAATGGGCTTGGGTTGCGCGGCGTCGCATGGATCAAAGCCTTCGTGGCTGGGCTCTACCTGGCCGCACCCACCCGTGATGGCGGCCAGGCCATGGCCATGCAAGGCCCCAAGCGCCTGCGCATGAAGCTGCTGATGGAAGCGCCCAGCCGCGAGTTTTCCAAAGCCATACGTGGTGGCGTTCGCAAGAACGAATCGGAACAAATGCAAGGGCAATTGGCTGAGCGTTTGGCCTCGTTCACGCAGGCGGTTGATGGCATTGGGACTCTGCGCGCGGGCGATACGATCGATCTCGATTGGTTGCCTGGCATCGGCCTGCAACTGCGGCTCAACCAGCGTCCGGTGGGCTCGGTCACGCCCGGCGAAGATTTTTACCGCTCGGTGCTCAAAATCTTCATCGGAGATCGCCCGGTGGACGGCCGCATGAAAGAAGGTTTGCTGCGTGGTGGATCCTGACCTCGACCGCTTCCTTGACGCGATCTGGCTGGAAGACGGCCTGAGCGCCAACACCCTTTCGGCCTACCGGCGCGACTTGCAAGGCCTGGCCGATTGGATGCGCGAGCATGCGCAAGGGCGCACGCTTTTGCAGGCCAGCGAGCTGGATCTGCTGGGCCATGCCAGCGCTCGGCACGCCGGCACCAAGCCCAGCTCGGCCAGCCGCCGATTGAGCGTGTTCCGGCGCTTTTACCGCTGGGCGCTCCGCGAAAACCTGACCCGTGCAGACCCCACCCTCAAGCTGGACGCTCCCAAGCAACATGTGCGCATGCCCGGCACCCTGACCGAGGCCCAGGTAGAGGCCTTGCTCGCCGCCCCCGATGTGGCAAGCTCGCTGGGCCTGCGCGACAAAGCCATGATCGAGCTCATGTACGCCAGTGGCCTGCGCGTGAGTGAGTTGGTTGAGGTGTTGGCCATTGAAGTGTCCTTGGTTGACGGTGTGGTGCGGGTCACGGGCAAGGGCAGCAAGGAGCGGCTGGTGCCCTTTGGCGATGAAGCCGGTGAATGGCTCCAGCGCTACATCACGCAGGCCCGAGCAGACATCCTCAAGGGGCAGGGCAGCGATGCCTTGTTCGTGACGGGGCGTGGCGAGCCCATGAGCCGCCAGATGTTCTGGAAGATCGTCAAGAAATACAGCGTGGTGGCGGGCATCACGCAGCACCTCTCGCCCCACACCTTGCGTCATGCGTTTGCCACGCATTTGCTCAACCACGGCGCTGATTTGCGCGTGGTGCAGATGCTGTTGGGCCACGCTGACATCTCGACGACACAGGTCTACACGCACGTGGCGCGGGAGCGCCTGCGCCAGCTGCACGCTCAGCACCACCCCAGGGCTTGAGTCGGGCCAGCGAACACCACCGAGTCGTGCGCCGAAGGTGACAACCTTGGGTTTCCCCAGGGTTGGACAAACGCCTGCTCATCCCTTGAACGAGGGGGGTGGACATGTAAAGGGCTGGTGACCTGGGACTTTCCACATTCCTCGGTCTTTTGACAATCTTTACATTGGATTTCGTTTATCGAGATCCATGTTGCCCATCGTGTCAGCCACCTTCTGAGGAGACATTCGTCATGACAGCCCCCACTCGCCTCGGCCAGTTTGTGCGCAGCGCGCTCAAGCTATCCGCGATCACTCTGGCCTTGAGCATGGGCGCCGCCCAGGCTGCTTCACCTTCTTTCATCGGCTTTGAAAGCGGGCATGTTCGCCCCATCGTGATGTCTGCTGACGGCACGCGCCTGTTCGCCGTGAACACCCCGAATAACACTTTGGAAGTGTTCAAGATCACAGCCGCCGGCTTGGAGTTGCAGTCGCGCATTCCTGTGGGCATGGAGCCTGTGGCCATTGCCATCCGTGACGACAACGAAGTGTGGGTGGTCAACCACCTGTCTGACAGCGTGAGCGTGGTCAGCCTGGACGGTACCCCTCGTGTCGTGCGCACCTTGCTGGTGGGCGACGAGCCACGCGACATCGTGTTTGCGGGCTCGCCTTCGCGCGCCTTCATCACCACAGGTCACCGTGGTCAACAGCGCACCGATCCATCGATCGCCGGCGTTCCCGGTGCTGGTGACCCTGGCTTGGAAACGCCCAGCATCGGCCGTGCCGACGTTTGGGTGTTCGACCCGGCCAACCTGGGCGCGCCCTTTGGTGGCCTGCCCCTGAAGATCATGAACTTGTTCGCTGATACGCCTCGCCCCCTGGCGGTCAGCCCTGACAAGAAAACGGTGTACGTGGGTGCCTTCAAGTCGGGCAACCTGACAGCCTCGATCAACGAAGAGTTCTTGTGCGACACCTTTGACACCACCAAGAAGTGCGTGGTCAAGAACGTGACCTACCCAAGTGGCCGTTTGGGCCCTGCCACCAACGCGGCGGGCAAGCCTGCTCCGCGCTCGGGCCTGATCGTCAAGTACAACAAGGCCGCCAAGCAATGGCAGGACGTCCTGGGTCGCAACTGGAACGCGGCCATGATGTTCAGCTTGCCCGACAAGGACGTGTTCGCGGTTGATGCCAACACGCTGACCGAAAAGACCGCCTTCACAGGCGTGGGCACGACCATCTACAACATGGCGGTCAACCCGGTGTCTGGCACTTTGTACGTCACCAACACCGAAGCGAACAACATGACTCGCTTCGAAGGCCCCGGCAAGTTCGGCGGCTCCACCGTGCAAGGCCACATTGCTGAAGCCCGCGTGACGGTGATCACCAATGGCAACGTGCAGCCTCGTCACCTGAACAAGCACCTGGATTACAGCAAACTGGTGTCTGACCCCTCGTTTGACAAGACCCAGAAGAGCCACACCTTGTCCATCCCGATGGACATGGCCGTGTCCAAGGACGGCAGCAAGCTGTACGTCACCGCCTTCGGTTCGGGCAAGATCGGCGTGTTCAACACCTCGGAGATCGAAGCCAATACCTTCAATCCCCGCACGGCCAGCGCCAACTACATCACCATCAGCGGTGGTGGTGCATCCGGCGTGGTGCTTGACGAGGCCCGTGGCCGCGCCTATGCCATGACCCGCTTTGACAACGCCGTGAAGGTCATCGACCTGAACTCGCGCGCTGAAGTGACCAAGGCCGCGCTGCCCAACCCCGAGCCCGCCAGCTTGTTGGCCGGTCGACCCTTCCTGTACGACGGCCAACGTTCGTCGGCCAACGGCGAATCTTCTTGCGCCAGCTGCCACATCTTTGGTGACATGGATGACCTGGCCTGGGATCTGGGCAACCCGGATGACGTGGTGACCACCAGCCCCATCCCCGGTAAGTTCACCGATGGCGTGGAGTTCCAGGGCGCCAAGCTGATCTTCAACGTCAAGACGAAGATCAACGGCAGCGACAACCCCAAGGACTTCCACCCCATGAAGGGCCCCATGACCTCGCAAACCTTGCGCGGTCTGCAGAACTCGGGGGCCATGCACTGGCGTGGTGACCGCTCCAACGGTGTCTTCGGTGTGTCGGCCACCGACTCCCGCATGTCATTCAAGAATTTCTCGGTGGCCTTTGGCGGCCTGCTGGGCAATGACCGCGACATGAGCGAAGCCGAGATGGAGAAGTTCACCGACTTCATGATGCAGGTCTACCTGCCGCCCAACCCGATCCGAAACCTGGACAACTCGCTGACGCCTTCGCAAAAACGTGGCTTTGACTTCTACTTCGGGCCACGTCCTTCGGACGGTTTCAAGATTTCTTTGTTCGGCAAAAGCATCACCAACAACAACAACTGCAACGGTTGCCACACCATCGATGCGGCCAAGGGGCTGTACGGCAATGGCGGTTTCCAGAGCTTTGAAGGCATCTCGCAGATCTTCAAGGTGCCGCATGTCCGCAACATGTACCAAAAGGTCGGTCGCTTCGGTGCTCAGGCTCAGCCTTTCACCATCGTGGGCAGCACCGGTTTCCTGGGTGACCAGGTCCGTGGTTTCGGTTTCGTCCATGACGGCACCGATGACACCTTGAGCCACTTCTTCACCGTGCGCGTGTTCCAGAACACCGGCAACTCTGGCTTCCCCGCCGGTGATGCTGGCATGACCTTGCGCACCGACGTGGCCAACTACATGTTGGCTGTGGACAGCGATTTGGCGCCCATTGTTGGTCAGCAGATCACGCTGAACTCGACAAACGCCGCCGCAGTGAAAGCTCGCATTGACCTGCTGATTGCACGTGCGAAGACACCGTTCGTGTCCAAGGAGATGGGTGGCAACGTGACCGAGGCCGATCTGGTGGCTCAGGTGGTCGAAGGTGGTGTGCGCCGTGGTTACTTGCTGAACACGAGCACTGGCAACTTCGTCTCGGCCGATGGCTCGGTCACCAAGACCGATGCAGCGCTGCGTGCCTTGGCCGCCACGGTGGGTCAGGAAGTGACGTTCACCGCCGTGCCTCCCGGCTCTGGCAAGCGCATCGCTGGCACCATCTGATGCCTGTTTGATGTGATGTGATGACAAACGCCACCCTCGGGTGGCGTTTGTGTTTGGCGCTTTGAAGGCTCAGCCTTCTTCGCCCAGCAGGAAGCGCATCTCTGCGTCTGTGAAGCCCGCCTTTCGGCGGGCTTCGACGTTGTAGGGTGGCTTCATGCGAGGTGCTTTGTATTGCTCGACCAGTGCGGGGTAAAGCTTGAGTGCATCGAGCCCGCGAAGCTCGCAAAGGTGGTGGAACCAGCGGTTGCCAATGGCCACGTGGCCGACCTCGTCACGGAGGATGATGTCCAGGATTTCAACCGCGCGAGGGTCACCTGCCCGCGTCAGTTTGGCCTGAATGGGCGGGGTTGCGTCCAGGCCACGCGCTTCCAGCGTGCGAGGCACCAGGGCCATGCGGGCGACGATGTCATGCGCGGTGCGCTCGCACATGGACCACAAGCCGTCGTGCGCTTCGAAATCACCGTAGTCATGGCCCATGCTCTGCAGGTGTTCGCGCAACAGCGTGAAGTGCAGCGCCTCTTCACTGGCCACGCGAAGCCAGTCGAGGTAGTACTCAGGCGGCATGGCATCGAATCGCCAGGCAGCATCCAGTGCCAGATTGATGGCATTGAACTCGATGTGGCAGATGGCATGCAGCAAGGCTGCGCGGCCCTCCGTGGTGAAGGGCGATCGTGTGGGTACTTGCGTGGCAGACACCAAGACAGGGCGGGTAGGGCGGCCAGGCAGCGACAAGCGCTGGGCTTCACTCAGAACAACTGCCTGGGGTTCCGCCGCGTGCACAAGCCATTGAGATTTTGCCAATGCCTGTTCAAACAGCGCCCGGGCCGCAGCGGCTTTGTCTGCCGGGTTGGCGGTCAGCAAGACATCCAGCGCGCATTGGCGCAGGCTGCGCGCCTCAGTCATCGGCCCACGTCACCCAGCCCTGGTGCGCACTGACCAGGATCAGGATGCCAAAAGCAATGCGGTACCACGCAAATGCATTGAAGTTGTGGGTGGACACATAACGCAGCAGCCAGCGCACACACACCCAGGCCGAAACGAAGGCCATCACCAGCCCTGTGAGGAACAAAGGCAAGTCACCCATGGTGAGCAGGTCACGCGCCTTGTACAAGCTGTAAAGGCCAGCCCCAATCAGGGTGGGAATGCCCAGGAAGAAACTGAATTCGGTCGCGGCTTGGCGCGACAAGCCCAGGAACATGCCACCAATGATGCTGGCGCCCGAGCGGCTGGTGCCGGGCACCAGGGCCAGGCATTGCAGCAAACCGACTTTGAGGGCATCGAGCGGGCCCATGTCGTCCACCGTGGCCACACGGGCTGGGCCGGCCGTGGCCGCACGCTTTTCCGCCCAGAGGATGATGAAGCCGCCCAAGATGAAGGTGGTGGCCACCACCGTGGGTGTGAACAGGTGCGCCTTGATGGCCTTGCCAAAGGCCAGGCCCAGCACCACGGCAGGCAGGAAGCCCACGATCACATTGATGGCGAAGCGCTGGGCTTGGGGCTCGCTGCTCAGGCCCTTGACTGTGCTCAGCAGGCGCTGCCAGTACACCAGCACCACCGCGAAGATGGCGCCCGTCTGGATCGCGATGTCGAACACCTTGGCTTTGTCGGCGCCAACGTCCTGGCCAAAGCCCAGCAGCGAGCCTGCAAGGATCAGGTGCCCCGTGCTGGAGATGGGCAGGAACTCGGTCAGGCCCTCGACCACGCCCATCACGGCGGCTTTGATGAACAACAGGTGATCCACAGCGATACTCTTGCAGAAAGCGGAAAAGCTGGCATCTTAGGCCAAGCCCGTGTCGCCATCGTGGCCCCAAGCCCCCGTGACGCACCGGGCTGAACCGACTGTGTCAGCATGTTCGCTTGTATTTTTAGTTTCTGCCGAGCACGCCTCGAACACACCCTCCATGCCCTTGAACCTTGAAGACCTGAACTGGGTCAACCGATTCGCCCATTTGCACGAGCGGGTGTCCGCCAGCACCGGTGCCAAGCTGGGCACCGAGTTACAGGGCGTGGGCCTGCCCGCTTTGCATTGGGTGGCGCACAGCGATTCAGCAGCGCAGGCGCTTTCCTGGCCATCAGATTGGTGGCTGTCGGCTGACCAAGGGCAAGCCACAGCCCTTGAGGTCTTCAGCGGCAACGCCTTGTGGCCCGGCATGCGGCCCATGGCCACGGTGTACAGCGGCCATCAGTTCGGCCAATGGGCCGGGCAACTGGGCGATGGTCGTGCCTTGCTCTTGGGCGAGGTCGACACGCCCCAAGGCCCCATGGAGGTGCAGCTCAAGGGCGCCGGCATGACGCCCTATTCGCGCCGCGCCGATGGCCGTGCGGTGTTGCGATCGTCGATCCGCGAATTTCTGTGCAGCGAAGCCATGCATGGCTTGGGCATCCCGACCAGCCGCGCCCTTTGCCTGAGTGGCTCGACGCTGCCGGTGTTCCGTGAAACCACCGAAACCGCCGCGGTGGTGACGCGCTTGGCGCCCAGCTTCATTCGTTTCGGGCATTTCGAGCACTTTGCGCATCATGAGGCGACCGGTTACTTGCCTGCCTTGGCCGCTCTGGTTGATTTCGTGGTGGACCACCACCTGCCTGAATTGCGCAGCCTGCCCAGCGCCGCCACCAGCCCCGAGCGTGTGGTGGGCCTGCTGCGCCATGCGGCTCTTCGCACGGCCGACACGATCGCCCAGTGGCAGGCCGTGGGCTTTTGCCACGGCGTGATGAACACCGATAACATGTCCATCCTGGGCTTGACCATCGACTATGGCCCGTTTGGCTTCCTCGATGGGTTTGACCCCAACCACATCTGCAACCACTCAGATTCATCAGGCCGCTACCGCTGGCGCTACCAGCCCGACATCGGTTTTTGGAACGTCGGTGCACTGGCTCAGGCCTTGGCGGCTCTGGTTCCCGATGCTGGCACCGAAGGCAGCGAAGGCCAGTCGATGATCCTGGATGCGCTCAAGGCCTATGAGCCGCGCAGCGAGCAGCAAATGCTGATGCGCTGGCGTGCCAAGCTGGGCTTGCAAACCGAGCAGCCTGGCGACGCAGACCTGCTGAACGATTGGCTCAGGCTGATGGCGGCGCAGCGCGCCGATTTCACCATCACCTGGCGCCGCCTGGGCCTGTTCCGCGAAGACCTGGCGCCTGATGCCGCTGCCAACGCACCCATCCGCGATCTGTTCCTGGACCGCGCGGCCTTTGATGCCTGGGCTGCCCGCTATGCTGAGCGCCTGAGGCGTGAGGGCAGCGACGCCGCAACCCGTCAGGCTCGCATGGATGTGGTCAACCCCTGGGTGGTGTTGCGCAACCACCTGGCCCAAGCCGCCATCGCGCGGGCAGAGCAGGGCGATTTTTCCGAAGTGCAGCGCTTGCATCGCGTGCTGCAGCAACCGTTCACCGAGCAGCCTGAGCACGCCTCGGATGCTGATTTCCCGCCCGACTGGGCCCAAGCCATTGAGGTCTCCTGTTCATCATGAGCGAATACAAAGTCAAGAAAACCGAAGCCGAGTGGAAGGCCCTGCTCGACGAGACGCAATACGCCGTCACGCGCCGTGCCGCCACCGAGCGTGCCTTCAGTGGCAAGTACTGGGATCACGTTCAGGACGGCACCTACCGTTGCGTGTGTTGTGACGCGCCCCTGTTTGATGCCAAAACCAAGTTCGATGCAGGTTGCGGCTGGCCGAGCTATTTCGAACCTTTGCGCGCAGACATCATCGAGCGTGTGGAAGATCGCACCCACGGCATGGTTCGCGTTGAAGTGCGTTGCCAGGATTGCGGGGCCCACCTCGGCCATGTGTTTGACGATGGCCCGGCCCCCACGGGTGAGCGCTTTTGCATCAACTCGGCCGCGATAGACTTCAAGCCGCGTTGATCCTGATGCATCGCAGTTGGCCTTGGGTGCCTGCTGCACCTTTGAAGCCGACACCTGCGAGCCCCCCGTCATGAAGTTTCTGCTGGATTTCCTGCCCATCGTGGCCTTCTTTGCCTCCTTCAAATGGGCAGAAGGGCACCCCGAGCCTGTGGCTCAGTGGCTGACCTTGCACCTTGGCTTTCTGGTCGACGGGGGCGTGGTTGGCATCAAGGAAGCGCCGGTGTTGCTGTCGACCTTGATCGTCGTGGCCATTTCGGTGCTGCAGATCCTGACCATGAAGGTGCTGCGCAAGCCCATCGACAAGATGCTGTGGATCAGCGCCTTGGTGGTGGTGGGGCTGGGCGCGCTCACGGTTTACTTCCACAACGAGAACTTCATCAAATGGAAGCCCACCGTCATCTACTGGGTGATGGGCGCAGGCTTGTTCATCAGCGACATCGTGCTCAAGAAGTTTGTTTTGCGAGCTGCCATGAAGGCCGGTGACCTCACGATGCCCGACGCCATCTGGCGCAACCTGAGCTGGGCCTGGATCGGCTTTTTCGCCTTCATGGGCGTGCTCAATTTGTACGTGGCCTTCAACTACCCCACCGCGACTTGGGTGGACTTCAAGATGTGGGGCAGCTTGGGCTTGATGTTCGTCTTCACCCTGGCTCAGGGCGTGTACCTGAGCAAGCACATGGACGCTGCGCAGACCGCCGCGAAGGACGCCTGAGCGATGACCAGCATCTCCCCCGCCTCGCCACCCCGCGTCAGCGCCGACACGGTTCAAACAGTTTTGCAACAGGCGTTGCAGCCCGTTTCATTGCAAGTCACGGATGACAGCCACCTTCACGCGGGACACGCAGGCAGCCTCGAAGGCAGCCATTTCTCGGTGCATGTGAAGGCCGCGTGCTTCGCCGGACTGTCACACGTTCAACGCCATCGCCTTGTGTATGATGCCCTGCGAGACGTGATCCCTCAGGGCATCCACGCCTTGGCCATCAAAGCCGAACCCGCCTGAATCATTCCAACCATTGAGACAAGCGGCTGCACCCCCGCCATGGCCGGGGCGCCCGCCAGATTTCCGCACCCTTCAAGGACTGTTGTGCACATGAAATTCCAACGTATCGCCCAGGCCGCCATGCTGGCCGTCGCCGTTTCCGCGGCCGCTCCTGCAGCCTTCGCTCAGAACATCGCCATCGTCAATGGCAAGGCCGTGCCTGTCTCGCGCTTTGAGACCATGAAGGCACAAGTGGCCAAGCAAGGTCAGCCCATCACGCCAGACATCGAAGCCAAGATCAAAGAGCAGCTGGTGCTGCGCGAAATCTTCGCCCAGGAAGCTGAAAAGCGTGGCGTGGGCGCCAGCAAGGAATACCGCGACCAGATGGAATTTGCCCGCCAGAGCGTGCTGATCCAGACCATGTTCGCCGAGTACGAGAAGAAGAGCGGCGCGTCTGAGGCGGACGCCAAGGCCGACTACGAGAAGTTCAAGGCCGCCAACGGCGACAAGGAATACCGTGCTCGCCACATCCTGGTCGAGAAGGAAGATGAGGCCAAGGCCTTGATCAGCCAACTCAAGGCCGGTGCCAAGTTTGAAGACCTGGCCAAGAAGAACTCGAAGGACCCTGGCTCTGCTGAAAACGGCGGCGACCTCGATTGGGCAACGCCTGGCAACTACGTGCCTGAGTTCTCAGCTGCGATGGTGAAGCTGGAAAAGGGCCAGTTCACGCAAGAGCCCGTGAAGTCGCAATTCGGCTTCCACATCATCAAGCTGGAAGACGCCCGTTCGGCCAAGTTCCCTCCTTTTGAAGAAGTCAAAGCCCAACTGATGCAGCGTGGCGCCCAGGAGCGTCTGGCCAAGTTCCGCGACGACCTGAAGAAGAACGCCAAGACCGATTTCAAATTCTCTGAGCAGTGATCTCCTGATCGCCCATGAAAAACGGCCCCTCGGGGCAATGCCGCTAAGTTAAGCAAAGGCCCTTCGGGGCCTTTGTTGTTTGTAAAGTGCTGCCATGTGAACTGAACTGAGCCCGTAGCGGGCCAGCCACTGGCCGATGCTGCTGCAAGAG
>JBEANX010000480.1:0-6873 GCA_041165245.1 Pseudomonadota bacterium | reverse complement strand
CCCGCCCGCGAGGCCGCCGCTGCCCGCTTAAGCGAAGAGGCCCATGCCCGCCGCGCGCAACTGGCAGCCCAAGGCATCGCCCAGGTCGACGGCAATGTGGAAGAAGCCAAGGCCAAACTGCTGGCCCAGCCCTGGTGGTTGGACTGGACCGCCGGTTTGTTCCCGGTGATCTGCGCTGTGTTCTTCATGCGCTCGTTTTTGTTCGAGCCCTTCAAGATCCCCTCGGGCTCGATGATCCCCACGCTGATGGTGGGCGATCTGATCCTGGTGAACAAGTTTCACTTTGGCATCCGCTTGCCAGTGATCAACAAGCTGGTGGTCGAGAACCACAAGCCCGAGCGCGGTGACGTCATCGTGTTCCGCTACCCCGTGAACCCCAGCATCGATTACATCAAGCGCGTGGTGGGCCTGCCGGGTGATGAGATTGCCTACATCAACAAGCAGTTGTCGATCAATGGCAAGCCGGTGACCACGCAAAGCCTGCCCGAGTTCTACGACGAGGACAGCTTGCGCTACAGCCAGCAGTTCAGCGAGCAGCTGGGCAGCGTGATGCACCGCATCCTGATCGACAAGGACCGCCCGCCCTACATCCCTGAGCCCGCGATCGAGCCTTTCCCCTTTCGCGACCAGTGTCGCTACAGCGGTGAAGGCGTGGTCTGCAAGGTGCCCGAAGGGCACTTCTTTGCCATGGGTGACAACCGCGACAACTCGCAAGATTCGCGCTTCTGGGGCTTCGTGCCCGAGAAAAACATCGTCGGCAAGGCCTTTGTGGTCTGGATGAATTTTGGCAACATCAAGCGCGTTGGTTTCTTCAACTGATGTGCACTGAATCGAGGTCCTCATGAGCCACTCGAAACGCATCCTGTCCCATCGCAGCCAACGCGGTGTCACCATGTTTGGCCTGTTGTTCTGGGCCGTCCTGGTCGGCGCCGTGTCGGTGGTGGCCATCAAGGTCTTCCCGGTGGTGACCGAGTACCAGACCATCTCGCGCATGGTCAACAAGCTGGCTCGCGAGGGCGGTTCGACGGTCCCCGAGATCCGCATGTCATTCGAGCGTTTCAAGACGGTCGAGTACGGCATCGAGTCCATCACGGCCCGCGATCTGGAGATCAGCAAGGAAGACGACAAGGTCGTCATCAGCTTTGCCTATGACAAAGAAATCGAGTTGTTGGACCCGGTCTACCTGTTGCTGAAGTTCAAGGGCCGTTCCAAGTGAGTGAACGCGGCAAGGCCGCCCCATCTGTGTCTGATTTGAAATCTGGCTGGCCTGCTGGCCACCCGCTGGCTGCGCTGGAATCGCGCATCGCTTATGTGTTTCGCGACGGTGCTTTGCTGTCCCGCGCGTTGACCCACAAGAGTTTTGGCAGTGATCAAAACGAACGCCTGGAGTTCCTGGGCGATTCGGTGCTGAACTTGGCTGTGTCTGATCTGCTCTACAGGCATTTTGACCACCAAGATGAGGGCGAACTCACGCGGGTTCGTGCCCACCTGGTGCGCCAGGACACCTTGCACAAGCTGGCCTTGGGCTTGAAGCTGCCTGAGGTGCTGCGCCTGAGTGATGGTGAGGCCAAGGGCGGCGGTGCACAGCGCCCCTCCATCTTGGCCGATGCGGTTGAGGCCATCATTGGCGCCATTTACTTGGACGGCGGGTTTGACCAAGCCCGAGGCCTGGTGTTCCGATTGTTCGAGCCCCTGGTGGGTCAGACGACCTCGGAAGTCTGGCGCAAGGACGCCAAGACTGCCTTGCAGGAATGGTTGCAGGGGCGCAAACTGGCACTGCCTAAATACCGCATTGACGCCACGCGCGGCAAAGCGCACGAGCAAGTGTTCGTGGTGGTGTGCGAGGTGACGGCCAAAGGCTGGTCGGTGTCGGGCGAAGGCCCTTCACGCCGCGCTGCGGAGCAGATCGCCGCGCAAGAGGCGCTCGACCGGCTTGAATCTGCCAAGGCCTGAGCACTGTTGCCACTTGTGGCACTGAATTTTGGGTGATGCATGGGGCTTGAGGCCCTCGCATCACTGTTTGAATCCTTGAATTGACGTTTCCATGTCCCAACACGACCCCGAAGACCAGGCCAGCGACACCCCCGGTGAGCAGTCGGCCGCTGACCTTGATGCCATGCTGTCCAACTTGGCCTTGGCCAAAAAAGGGCAGGGCGGTGAAGCGGCTGTGGCACCCGAAGATCAGCGCTGTGGCCTGATTGCCATCGTGGGGCGGCCCAATGTGGGCAAGTCCACCTTGATGAATGCGCTGGTGGGCCAGAAGGTGTCGATCACCTCCAAAAAGGCGCAGACCACACGCCACCGCATCACGGGCATCCACACCGACGGCGACACCCAATTCGTGTTCGTTGACACGCCAGGTTTCCAGACGCGCCACGTGGCCAAGGGCACTGCTGCCCTGAACCGCAACCTGAACAAGACGGTGCAAGCCACGCTGGCCGATGTGGACGTGGTGCTCTTCCTGGTGGAAGCCGGCAAATTTGGTGCGGGTGACGAGCAAGTGCTGGCCCTGATGCCCAAGGACAAGCCTGTCATGTTGGTGTCCAACAAGCTGGACACCATCCAGCGCCGCACCGACTTGCTGCCTTGGCTGCAGAAAATGCAGGAGAAGTTCGCTTTTGCGGAGTTCATCCCCATGTCGGCCCAGAAGAAGGACGACGTGCAGCGCTTGGCCGAGATCGTTCGCCCCTACTTGCCTCAGCAGCCCTGGTGGTACGACGAAGAGGCCCTGACCGACCGCACCGATCGTTTCCTGGCCAGCGAAATCATCCGTGAAAAGCTGTTCCGCCTGACGGGCGACGAGCTGCCCTACACCTCCACCGTGGTCATCGACACCTACACCGAAGAGCCTCAGCATACCCCGGGCACCAAGCCCATGGTGCGCGTGGCTGCGTCCATCGTGGTGGAGCGCGATTCGCACAAGGGCATCGTCATTGGCGACGGCGGCGAGCGCCTCAAGCGCATCGGCACCGAGGCCCGCACCGAGCTGGAGCGCCTCATGGACACCAAGGTCTTCCTGGAGGTCTGGGTGAAGGTGCGCTCCGGTTGGGCCGACGACGACGCACGCCTGCGCACCTACGGCTACGAGTGAGCCGTGGGAGGGCCTCGTGCCAGCCGCCAGTCCACCCTGGCTTACGTGCTGCATGCGCATGACTGGAGCGAGTCCAGCCTGATCGTGGACCTGTTCACGCGCGACCACGGTCGCGTGGTGGCCGTGGCCAAGGGCGCCAAACGGCCGTATTCGCAATTGCGGCCGGTGCTCATGCCGTTTCACCGAATTCTGGTGACCTTTGGTGTGAAGCAGGGGCCTGATGTTGACGTCTGGCTGCTTCGCCAAGCCGAATGGGGCGGAGGCCCGGCCTGGCCCGGTGGCCAGGCTTTGCTGTCGGGCTTTTACGCCAACGAATTGTTGATGCGCATGCTGGCGCGCCATGAGCCGCACACACGCTTGTGGGATGCCTATGAGCATGCCCTGCCGGCCTTGACCTACCCGGGCAGCTTGCACGCCTCCCTGCGGGCTTTCGAGCTGATCCTGCTGCGCCAGATGGGGCACCTGCCTGATTTGTCGATGCACAGCGCCCAGGGCAATGCCCTGCATGACGATGTGCTCTACACCGTGCACCCCGAGTTGGGTGTGTGCGAGGCCTCGGCCGAAGACCCAGCCATGCCGGGCTGGTTGCTCAAGCAGATCGAGATGGCGCTCGCGCCTGTGTCTGATGAGGTGGGTTCGCCCTTGCCCGAGGCTTTGTTGCAGGCCTGTTCACTCGGTTCGTCTGACTTGCGCACCTTGTTGCGCGCTGTCCTTCACTATCATGTGGGACCGCAACCGCTGCGCACACGCCAGCTGATGCAAGACCTCACCCAAGCACCATGAGCCTCTCACCCTTGCAATGGACCCACGCACCCGGCGCGCTGCTGGGTGTGAACATCGACCACGTGGCCACGGTGCGCAATGCGCGTGGCGGCATCTACCCCGACCCTGTGGCCTTGGCCCAGGTGGCGGTGGAAGCGGGCGCCGACATCATCACCTTCCACCTGCGGGAAGACCGCCGCCACATCCGCGATGCCGATGTCGAGCGCATGAAGGCCCAGATCAAGGCGCCCTTGAATTTCGAAGCGGCCGTGACCGACGAGATGCTGGGCATCATCGAACGCACGCGGCCAGAGCATGTGTGCCTGGTGCCTGAGCGCCGCGAAGAGGTCACCACCGAAGGCGGTTTGGATGTGCGAGGCCAGCTGGCCCGCGTGAGCGATGCTTGCACGCGCCTGGCGGCTTGTGGCGCTCGCGTGTCGCTGTTCATTGGCGCCGACTTCGATCAGATCGACGCCAGCGCCCAAGCCGGCGCCCCTTGCGTGGAGTTGCACACCGGCGCCTTGGCCAATGCTTGGTGGGCGCAGGATGAGGCGGCTGTGCAGTTTGAGCTGGCTCGGCTCAAGGCAGGAATTGCACACGCCCGAAGCCTGGGCTTGCGCACGCACGCTGGGCACGGCCTGGCCTTGAGTGACACCGGCCCTGCCATGCCTTGGATGCCACCGGCTCAGCGCACCAGCAGCACAGCCATCGCCGCGAGCTTGCCTGAACTGGATGAACTGCACATCGGCCACGCCCTCATCGGCCATGCCCTGATGGTGGGCCTGCCCAAGGCCATCGCTGACTTCAAGACCGAGATCATCCGGAGCCGCGCCCCATGATCGTTGGCATTGGCACTGACCTGTGCGACATCCGCCGCATCGAGGCGGTGCTGGCGCGCAAGTCCACGCGCTTTGCCGAAAAAGTGCTGGGCCCGAACGAGTTGAAGGTCTTTCATGCTCGCCTGGCCAAAGTGCCTGCGCGTGGTGTGCGTTATCTGGCCACGCGCTTTTCAGCCAAAGAGGCGTTTTCCAAGGCCATTGGTCTTGGCATGCACTCGCCCATGACCTGGCGCAGCTGCGAGATCCTCAACGCACCCAGCGGCAAGCCGGAGATCACCCTCCACGGCGAGCTGGCGACTTGGTTTGAAGCCCGCAATTGGCTGGCGCATGTCACGGTCACCGATGAGGTCGACCACGCTTTGAGCTTTGTCGTGGTCGAGACCTGCCCTGTGGCGGCCCCACTTCCCTGAACCGAACCCTTTTTGCTTGTCACACCATGGCCAAGACCACCCGTCAAACCAGCTTTCCTGCCGCCTCGCCTCGCGAACCAGAGCTCCACGCGCCTGTGGTGCTGGACATCGAAGGCCTGAGCCTGAATGACGACGACCGCCGCCGCCTGCAGCATCCCTTGGTGGGCGGCCTGATCCTGTTTGGTCGCAACTGGCAAAGCCGCATGCAGGTCACGGCCTTGTGCGCCGAGATCAAATCCATCCGCCCTGATGTGCTGATCAGCGTCGACCACGAAGGCGGCCGCGTGCAGCGCTTTCGCACCGACGGCTTCACGCACCTGCCGCCCATGCGCAAGCTGGGCGAGATGTGGATGAAAGATGGCAAGAAGCCCGAGGGTCATGGCGCCATGGCGGCCATGGACGCAGCCAGCGCTTGCGGCTACGTGCTGGCCACCGAGCTGCGCGCCTGTGGTGTTGACATGAGCTTCACCCCGGTGCTGGACCTCGATTGGGGCCCCAGCGGGGTCATTGGCGATCGTGCCTTCCATGGCGATGCCCGCGTGGCCACCACCTTGGCCCGAGCCCTGATGCAAGGCCTGCTGCACGGCGGCATGGCCAACTGCGGCAAACACTTCCCTGGCCATGGCTTCGTGGCGGCTGATTCGCACGTGGCCGTGCCTGTCGACAAGCGCAGCCTCAAGGCCATCATGGCCGATGACGCCAAGCCCTACGAGTGGCTGAGCACGGTGCTGACCAGCGTGATGCCAGCCCACGTGATCTACCCCAAGGTGGATGCAGCCCCGGCTGGTTTTTCCAAGGTCTGGTTGCAGGACATCCTGCGCGAAAAGCTGGGCTTCACCGGTGCGATCTTCAGTGACGACCTCAGCATGGAGGGCGCCAGCGTGGCGGGCAGCCACACGCAGGGGGCCATTGCAGCTCTCAATGCAGGGTGTGATCTGGTCTTGCTGTGCAATCAGTCGGTCAAGGGCGGCAAGCCTGTGGATGACTTGCTGGACGGCTTGCAAGCGGCGCTTGAGCAAGGCCAATGGGAGGCCAGCCCTGACAGCGAAGCACGCCGCCTGGACCTGCTGCCCCAATCGGCCCCCATGGTCTGGGACGAACTGATGGTGCACGCCCCCTACCTGCAAGCGCTGAGCAAGCTGCCGCTCTGAGGGCCTCAGGCAGGCTCAAGCCGCGTCAGGCGTTGCGCGAGCGCGATCCTGGCAAAACCAGCGCCAACCATTGGCGCAGGGGGAGCAATTCCCCCATGGGCCCCGTGATCCAGATCTGTCGCACGATGGCGCAGTAGCCCATGGCAATCACTGCGCCAGCGAGGACCATGCCGAAGGCGCCCAGCACGCCGCTTTCCAGCGAGGGGTGCTGGCTGGCGTGGAAGGTCGGCAGCTGGCCTTGGATGGTCCACGGCTGACGGCCCACTTCAGCCACGACCCAGCCACTGAGGATGGCCACCCAGGGCAGGGGAGTGGCCCACCGCAAGGCCATGAGCAGGCCAGGGCGTTCACCGGCCACCAGGGCCTGTCGGTGCCAGAAGGCCAGGGCACACAGCAGCAAACAGGCCATGCCACAGGCGACCATCAGTCGGAAGGCCACGAAGATGGGCAGCACGGCAGGGCGCGCGGCCTTGGCCACCTGAGCGATCTGTTCGTCCTGGCTCCAGTGGCCCCATTCAACAGGGTGGCGAGCAGCGACCGAATCACGCAGCAAAAGCCAGCCACGGTCATTGGGACGGGAAGCCAGGTGCAGACCCGGGTCCATGCCCCGCAGTTCGGGG